>JBGTIG010000091.1:0-2694 GCA_041745755.1 Lysobacterales bacterium | reverse complement strand
GCTGCTCGCTGCGCGAAGGGCGACGGAGTCTCAGCGAAGCGCATCGGGATTCCCACGGCGTTGGACGCGAGCGCCGCTTGCCAACCCCCGTGCAACCGCGACGCGGAGGAGCGATCGAAGCCGCTGAATTTCGCAGTGAGCAAACTGTCGATGGGCGGGAGAGCGCCTGCCTTCAGCAGCATGAAAATCGAAGAGCCCCGCGAGTGCGGGGCTCTGCCACTCGTCAGGACGGTGCCGGAATTCAGGCCGGAAGTGTGATCCGCCCGAAGCGTTTCCCGGAGCCCTGGAGTTCGAGAGTGGCGCCCAGCTCCTGCTGCCAGCGATGTGCGATCTCCAGCTCGCGGGCACGGCGCGTGTCGTCGAGCAGTACGACACATCCCGGCGCCAAATGATCTCTCATCACGGGAACGAGTCCGTAGCGTCCCCCTCTCGTCTTGCCCGCCGGTCCATCGCAAAGCACGAGATGGAAGTCTCTCGGCATGGCTTCGAGCGGCGGATCGTACCAATCGAACTCGGCGTATCGCTTGATCCCCTTCGAGTGGACTTTCACATCCAGTCGGTGCGCGGCCGCGCGCGATCGCGTTCCCTCGGCCCACGCGTCGGAATTTTCCAGTGCCCAGTAACCCAGTCCGCGGCGCGTCGCGACGCCACCGACCAGGAGCGTCGTAAGACCGGAGCCGCATTCCAGGATTGGCCCGGGCGTCACCAGCGCATTCCTGACGCCGGCCGCAAGATACTCGGCGCCTGCCGCCCAGAACGAATTGCCCCATCCGTACATCAGATCGGCCAGCACTGGACTCGTCGGGTCGGCGCACGACTCCGGACCTGCGAGAAATCTGCGCATCGAGCGTTCGAACACCGACGCGCGATGCGGCTTGGGAAAGTCCCGCCAGAAGCGCCAGACCCACAGGTTGCGAAGCGACATGCCCTTCGCCCGCAGCCTGGTGGAAACGTCAGCTACCAAGATGACCCCGCGGTGCGCACGACACGTTCGACACCCAACCCCGGCACGAATCGGTGCACTCCGATTCCGCGACGACGGGGATGGCCTTCGCCACCATGGCTTCTCGACGAGTCGAGATTACTCGACGTCGAGGAAGCTCCGCAGCTGCTCGCTGCGTGAAGGGTGACGAAGCTTGCGCAGCGCCTTGGCCTCGATCTGGCGGATGCGCTCGCGGGTGACGTCGAACTGCTTGCCGACTTCCTCCAGCGTGTGATCCGTGTTCATGTCGATGCCGAAGCGCATGCGCAGTACCTTGGCCTCGCGCGGCGTCAGGCCTGCCAGCACGTCGCGCACGGTCTCGGTCAGGCCCGTGGTGGTGGCCGACTCGACCGGCGACTCCACGTTCGAATCCTCGATGAAATCGCCGAGGTGCGAATCCTCGTCGTCGCCGATCGGCGTTTCCATCGAGATCGGCTCCTTGGCGATCTTGAGCACCTTGCGGATCTTGTCCTCGGGCATCTCCATCTTGTCGGCGAGCTCTTCCGGCGTCGGCTCGCGACCCATCTCCTGCAGCATCTGCCGCGAGATGCGGTTGAGCTTGTTGATCGTCTCGATCATGTGCACGGGTATGCGGATGGTGCGTGCCTGGTCGGCGATCGAGCGCGTGATGGCCTGGCGGATCCACCAGGTCGCGTACGTCGAGAACTTGTAGCCGCGACGGTATTCGAACTTGTCCACAGCCTTCATGAGGCCGATGTTGCCCTCCTGGATGAGATCCAGGAACTGCAGGCCGCGGTTGGTGTATTTCTTCGCGATCGAGATGACGAGGCGCAGGTTCGCCTCCACCATTTCCTTTTTGGCACGGCGCGCCTTGGCCTCGCCGATCGACATCGCGCGATTGATCTCCTTGATCTCGACCAGCGGCAAATGCAGGACGTGCTCCTGGCCGATGAGCTTCTCCTGCTCGCTGACGATGACGTCGCGCAGCAGCTTGAGCGTCGCCGCGTACTTGGTCTTGCGACGACCCTCGTTCTCGATCCAGCGGAGGTTGGACTCGTTGCCCGGAAAACCGCGCAGGAACTCCTTGCGCGGCATCTTGCCGTGACGCACCGCGATATCCATGATGTTGCGTTCGTGGCTGCGGATGGCGTTCACCACTTCGCGCAGCTTCTTCACCATGCCGTCGATCATGATCGCCGGCAGCTTGAGCTTCATGAATTCCTCGCCCATGTCGCGACGGACCTTGAGCGTCTTGCGGTCGGGATGGCCGTACTTCGCGTCGGTCTTCTGGAACTTGTCGTAGAAATCGCGGATGAGGTTCATGCGGCGCGCGACTTCCGCCGGATCGGGCCCGGTGTCGACCGCGGCTTCGTCGTCGTCGTCATCCTTCGCGTCAGCGCCCACCACTTTCGGCGGCGGCGGTGGCGGCGGCTCGATGTCGGTGAAGCCAACGAGGAACTCGCTCATGCGCTTCTTGCCGTCGAGATGCTGCTCGTACTCCTCGAGCAGGATCTTCATCGACCAGGGGAACTGCGCGAGCGCCTGCTGCACCTGCGACAGGCCTTCCTCGATGCGCTTGGCGATCGCGATCTCGCCCTCGCGCGTCAGCAGGTCCACGGTGCCCATCTCGCGCATGTACATGCGTACCGGGTCGGTCGTCCTGCCCATCTCCTCGACGGAGGAGAGCGCGGCGACCGCTTCCTCGGTGACCGTGTCGTCGTCGGTGGCGGTCGCGCCATCCTGCAGCAGCA
>JBGTIG010000090.1:0-3009 GCA_041745755.1 Lysobacterales bacterium | reverse complement strand
CTTGCCGCGCCCGCCGGCGTGGATCTGCGCCTTCACGACCCACTCGCCGCCGCCCAGCTCGCGCGCGGCGGCGAGCGCTTCAGCACCGGTCCTGGCGACGCGCCCCGCCGGCACCGCAATGCCGAAATCCGCGAAGAGCTGCTTCGCCTGGTACTCGTGAAAGTTCATGCTGGGTTTCCTGCGAGGTCGCCCCGCATGCAGCGGGAGTCGGGAGGGACGGAAGTTACTGGATGGATCGGCGGGGTCGGCGCGCTGTGCAAGGTGGGGAGCACCCGCTGATCGCGCCGGGGAATCTAATGGAAGGCAAAGCGGTACTTGGGGCATCCGCTGCCCGCATTGTCCTATCTCGCGTCCATCGAAGGAAGGGAACCACCGCGATGGGTCGCAACCGCACCTATGAACCGCGGCGAGGTCGCGCCGAGGAAGCCCGGCGCCTACTGGTTACCCGCCCGACCGTACCTGCGGGCGCCTGGCCGCCTACAGGTTTTCGCCCGACCGCGCCTGCGGGCCCATCGCCCGTTGTCGGTCCAGGGCGCGCATCCGTCTGCCGTGCGCGACCGCCGGGCGCCCCTCTGCCTATACTCGACGCGATGCCGGGAAACCACGCGATGCCGGGATACCACCAGTGAACGCGACCGCCGTGCCCGATACCTTCACGCTGCCTCTGCGCATTTCGCGGCTGGCAACGGTCAGCGCACGCGAGGCGAACTTCTTCAGCCTCTACCGCATCTTGCAGGCTGCGGTGCTGGCCGCGCTCTGCTTCGGAGCGGGCGGTGGCCCACTGATCGTGCTGAGCGCGCCGCAGGTCGCGCGCGGCACAGTGCTCGCATACCTCCTGCTCGCGCCCGTGATCTGGTCTGCAGAACGTAGTTCGACCCGCAACAAGGACCTGATCGTCCGGCTGGGGCTACTGCTGGACGTGCTGGTCGCCGGAATCATGGTGGTGGTGACCGAGGGCGTCGATTCCGGCATCGCCACGCTGCTGGTCATCGCGGTCGCCTGCGCCGCGCTGCTGTTCCAGTTGCGCTGGGCGCTGGTGTACGCGGCGCTCGCGTCTTCGGTGGCGATCATTGCAACCGTACCCACCGACCTCGCAACGTTCGAACCCCTGCGTTGGGCCGAGGCGGGATTCTTCGTCGCCACCTACATCGCCGTGGCGTTGCTTGGACAGATCCTGCGGCAGCAGTCCGCCGCGGCACGCGTGCTGGCCGTCGAGCAGGAATCGGGCCTGGCGCGGCTGGCGGAACTCAATGCACACGTCATCCGCCGCATGCGCACCGGGGTGATCGCGGTGGACGGCGACAATCGCGTGCTGCTGCACAACCAGGCCGCGACGCAGCTGCTCGGCAATCCTCTCGAGGACGGCGCCTCCCTGCACGAGGCATCGCCTCCGCTGCTGACCCTGCTCCGCGGGTGGCGCGATCGCGGCACCGGACAACCCACGCCGCTCAACCTCATGCCCGACGCGGCGCCGGTGCGCACCCGCTTCGTGCGCCTGACCAGCGGCGTCGACGATGTGACGCTCGCCTTCCTCGACGACACGTCGCTGGTATCGCGCGAGGCGGAATCCCTGACGCTGACCTCGCTCGGCCGCCTCGCCGCCAGCATCGCGCACGAGATCCGCAATCCGCTGGCGTCGATCAGCTACGCCTCGCAACTGCTCGACGAGTCGGAGACCATCGATCTCACCGATCAGCGGATGGTCGAGATCATCAGCGACCAGTGCCGGCGATTGAACGGCATCGTCGACAACGTGTTGCACCTCGCGCGGCGCGAACGCTCGCAGCCCGAAATGCACGACCTCAACGAATGGGTGAGCGATCACTGTGCCCGCGCCCGGCAGGACCAGCCGCTGGTGGGAGGCGATCACGTGACGATCAAGATGTCGAGGGAACCGGTTCCCGTGTTGATCGACGCGAGCCAGCTCGATCAGGTGCTCGGCAACCTGCTGCAGAACGCCCTGCGTTACGGGCGCCTGCCGGAGCAACCCGCGCGCATCATCATCGCGATCGGTCGCGATGCGCGCGGCTTGCCTTTGCTCGAAGTCATCGACCGCGGACCCGGCGTTCCGCACAAACTCATCGAGCGCGTGTTCGAACCCTTCTTCACCACCAACGAGAACGGCACCGGCCTCGGCCTCTATCTCGCGCGCCAGCTCTGCGAGGCCAACGATGCCCGGTTGACCTATGCGCCCGTCGCGGGCGGCGGTGGCTGCTTCCGCATCCGCTTTCCCGCCGCGCACGCCCTCACCGCGGTGACCCGCGACACCGGCGACAATCCCGCGCTCGCCACGCTGCCGTCCCGGTAGCGGCTCGACGGCAGGCGCCCAGGAAGCCGCCGAACAACCCGATGCAGTTCGCGGCGAGCCACCCGGAATCTCCTTTCGCGAACTCTCTCCCACAATTCCATTACCGGTGAACTCCCTGCTGCGCCGTTCCTGGCGAGCCTGCAAAGACTTCGCGGGTGGCGAAGAGGTGTCGCGGCGCGAGCAGAATCGCGGGATGGGAGCCCGCGTCCCTATGTCCCAATTGCCGGCCGTTAATGCCAATGATAATATGCGTTATCACCTAGGCAGGAGACTCCGCATGTCCGCCACCGCCCGCGTCACGATTCTGATGGAAGAGCCCCAGAAGGCGGCCCTCACCCGGCAGGCGCGCAAAGCCGGCATGTCCGTCGGGGAATTCATCCGCAGCAAGGCCTTGGGCGAGGACGACGTGCTGGCCGCACTGGTCACGCAGTTGCGCGAATCGACCCGCGCCGCCACGGCCCGGATCGACGAGGCGCTCGCCCGCATGGACTCCCGCGAACGGACGCTGGTCGAACGGGAGGCCAACTTACGACGCAAAGCCCGAGCGGAATTCGCGGAAATGGACGCTGAAGCACTGGCCCGGCTATCCACGTCGGCGCAGCAGCAGGCGCCGGCGCGTCAGCGCAAAGTTGCGGCATGACCACGCTCAGCGATGTGATGAAGGCAGTGCGCGATGTGGTCGTGATGAACGAGCGTGTCAC
>JBGTIG010000089.1:0-10665 GCA_041745755.1 Lysobacterales bacterium | reverse complement strand
GCTGCCGCTCCGCGCACCGCTCCGCGCACACGTTGACCCTGCGGCGCCGTGGAGGGCGGCGGTGCCGCGTCGACTGCAGCCGGATCGATTCCCGTGCTCTGCTTGGCCCAGGCCAGGCACTCGGTATCGTCCACGGTCTGTTGCTGGGCGGGTTGTCCCTTGGCTGGATATGCACTCGGCTTCTGCGCGAGGGCCGGCCATGCGCAGCACATGCACGCCAACAAAACCGCGACCCCGGCAATCGACAAACGCGCCGTGCCAGTCCCACCCACAGGGTTCAAGGCGCAATCCGTCGCCATCAGAAAATAAAGCCGTAGCCGATGATGGGCCCGCTCAAGGTGATATCGATGTCGTTCTGGTCGACTTCGAGGCCGACGTCGAGATATCGATAGCCCAGCAGCCAAGCGCCGTTGCCCATCCGGTATTCGAACACCACACTCAAGTTCCAGGTGCCATCGGTATCGCCGAAAGAAGTGTCAGCGCGGGTCGTGACGCCCCAGCGATCCGACAGTTGCCACGAGTAGCGGCCGCCGATCATGAAATCGGTGAAGTCGGTGTCGTGATCGATGGTGACGGTACTGAAATCGGGGTTGACCGGATCCAGGCGTGCGCTGAAGTCCACATCGAAGTAACGGATGCCTGCGAACAGATCAAGGCCATGGAAGCGATCCTCGCCGGGGCTCCACACCGCAGCCAGTTCGATCAGGTACGTATCCAGGTCGGAATCGCTGCTGAAGCGTTCGCGCGAGTGATCGTCAGCGAGCCCGATGTACGTGAAATCACCAAAGAATCCGAACTTGTCCCCCTGCGCTTCGACGTGACCCTGGAATGCTCCGTCGAGGAGGTCGAGGATGTCGACGAATTCCCGTTGGTTGTTGCCATCCGTGAAGGGCGGGATCTCGGTGTTCAAGTCAGTGCTTACCGTGGCGGCCCAGATGTAGGGAGCCACCACCCAAGTAACGCTATCGTTTTCGTCCGCGCGCGCATCGGGAGCGAAGTTTGCAAGGCACAGCGCAGCGGCGGCGAGCGCGGACTTTCGCAGGATCGTGGTCATTGTAGGGCTTCCTGGTCGAAGGGGTGTTGGCATCGCGTCGACTCCAACTCGGGCATGCATGCGACGGGAATCCGTCGCATGCAGCGCATGGATCGCCGTACTCGACGGGTTACGGTTTGACAACCACGTACACCACGTCGTTGCCCGACCAGGTCTGCTGGTAATAGACGCTGCCGCAGTAATGGTAGGACACCCCGGACTTGACAACGACCGTGCAGCTCGGAGGCAGCGTGTGGTAGTAAGAGCCGATCACGGCGGCAGTTGTCACTGCCACGGCTCCGATGTACGCACCGGCCGCGATCGGATGATAGACCGGGCGATAGATCGGCTGATTGATGGAGCCTCCGTAATAGCCGCCGTGGTAGCCGCCATCAATGTTGACATTGACGTCATTGCCCACGTTCACGTTGCCGGTATTGACGTTGTTGCCCCGGTTGACGTTGCCCGTGTTGACGTTGTTACCGGCGTTGACATTCCCGGTATTGACGCGATTGCCGGAATTGATATTCCCGGTGTTGGCGCGATTGCCCGAATTCATGTTGCCAGCGTTGGCGCGATTGCCCCCGCTGAAATTCGCGTGATTGGCGCCGGACACGGAACTCTGCGCCATGCGCCCACCACCACCGCGACCCCCGCCACCGCGCGCGGCAGCCGCGTCTGCGATGCACAGGGCTGTCAGGGCGCAGGCCCCGACCAACCAGACGAATGCCAGGCGTGTCTTGCGCGTACCAGTCGATTTATTACGGATCATGTCGGATTCTCCTGTCAGCGCGCGTCGTCGTCGAAACTGGCGGCGCTGTCGAACGGGATTTCGGTCACGCCATTTGCAGGCGTGTAGACGAACGTGGATTTGTTGATCTTGGGTTTCAGGTTCCAGTGCATGGTCGCCTGGTACTGCGGATCTCCCACTTCATAGCGCGTGGTGATCACGATCTTGCGCGGAACGGGGCGTGCGCCTTGTTCCACCCAGATTTGCCAATCGATGGTGGCCTGCCGGAACGCGAGCTGGTCGCAAGCGACGCCCTCGATATCCGACGTGCCCACGTAGATTCCTCCGCGTACGGCTTCGGTGAGCGTACCGGCTGCAGCCTGGTAGAGCACGTCCATCAAGGGCATCTCGACCCCCGCATCGAGCAGGCCGCCGATCAGCTCGGCGATGGTGTCGGGCGCTTCGACGCGAACGTACACCGCGTCTGCGGGGGAGTACATCGAAAGCGTCTCGCCGTCGAAGACGACGGTCCGGTCGCGGATGTCGCCCACGATTTCCGCGCGCAGCTTGTTGGGCCGCTGCACGGTGATGGTCGCGCGCTCGTTGTTCTGGAGTTTGTAGCCGAGCGCCACGACCTCGTCCCGGGTGGCGCGGGCTTCTATCGAAAAGCTCTCGAGGCTGCGGAGATAGGCTGTCATGCGGTCCAGCACGGCCTGTGCCTCGGGCGAGATCAGCTGCGCGGGGATCATGATGACGTCGTCGCCCGATGCGGACGGCGGCGCGTCCTGGGCCAGGAGCGGCGTCGCGAGCAGCATCGCGGAACAGAGCAGTGTACGAAGACAATTCGTAGCAGCTTTCATGTGGCCTCCAGTGGTCGGGCCGGCGCCAACGCCGGCCATCCGTTCCGCGGGCGCGGGCCCCGGGCGGTATTGGAAGCGAGCCTAGAACGACGCCGATCGGGGCGTAATAGGACCTTGATCCCATCGGGCTTCATGGCATCCGCGGCCTCGGCTGGCCAGGACTTTTCTCGAAGGGTGCCCCTCCTGGCTACCAGTAGAACTGGAAGCGGGCCTCGAGGATGTTCGGGTCGTCATTGTTATTGTCGCGCTCGCTCTCGACGGCAACGTAGTTGAGCACTACCTTGAAGTTCGAGCGCCAATACCAGTTGACGCCCGCGGTCAGCGATTCCATGCGTCCTCCTTCCACCGCGTTGTCGTCGAGGTCGATGACGTCGTAGCGCAGGCCGAGCTGCCACGATCCCCAGCGCGAATCACTGGCAAGTTGAGTGGCCGGCTCGCCGCCCTTGTAACCCCAGCTCTGGCCGTTGACGTTCCATACCCCGCTCAGGTAGCCGCCGGTGCCGCTGAAATCGTCAACCCCCGCGCCGTCCCGCTGGACCTCCGAGGACATGTACTCGGCCTGCAGCTTGAAAGGCCCGTGGATCCAGAAACTCTCAAGGCCGACAGTCGACACCCGATCGCTGTCGGTGAAGGATCCGGTATCGACCAGGCGCACCGGTGTCAGATCAGCGTTGGGACGGGCGCGCAAGCGGATGGTGTCGGCCGGGGTGTCGTAATCGACGTACGAGAGCCCAAAGTGCAGGATGCGCCCGTCCATGTTGAGCGGCGCCCAGGTTCCGCGTAGACCGTAGCCGCTGCCACGGCCCAGGCCGCTAGTGATTTCGCGACCGAAGTAGCTGGCGGTGACTCCGAAGTTGCCGTGGCGGGTTCTGGCGGTATCGCCCTGTCCGCTTGTGCGGTCAAACGGATGACCGTAGCTGTAGCCGACGCCGAGCCGACGCCCCACGGTGAAAGTGTTGGAGATCGAGGCCTGCGACATGAAATCGTTGTGCTTGCCCGCCGACAGCTCTTCCAGCCCGTTCGGCTGCTTGAACTGACCTGCCTGCACGAACTGCTCGATTTCGCCGAACTTGTAGCGGGCGTTCAGATCAAGCCATTTGTCCGCCTTGCCGTCGTAACCGGCGACCCAGTCGAAGTTGCCCGGTCCCTTGCCTTTCAGATAGAACTGCGCGGTGCGCAGATCCTGTTCGGAATCGTCATCGTCGTCGGGGTCGCCGTCGAGGTCCGCGACATCGCTGTCGTAGCCATTCCAGTCCGCTTGCACCAGACCCTCGAATGTAAGGTCGACGCCGCCGATCGTATCCAGCGCGATCTGGCCGTAAACGGTCGGCGCGGCGCCGACGAGCAACGCAGCGCAGAGCGTGCGGAAGGGAATAGGCATGGCGCGCAATCTCCGTGGAAATGCTCGGTCGCCCTCGCCAGGCACTTCAGCCGCAGCGAGGTATGACCCGGGTCTACTTCAGGACGACGCGGGCGCCTGCAGGCTGTACCGGTCGGTTGTTGGCGCGTCCCAGGGTCTTGACCAGCAGCGCGATCTGTTCCGCGGAAGCCGACACCGGCTTTTTCAGCACCAGCCAGCGCACGCCTTCCGAACAGGGCGGCGTGGTCAGCGAGCCTTCGTAGCGAAAGTAGTCGCGATCCGAGGGCATCAGATCCTTCGCGGCAAGCGCCGGGGCCAGTGCCTGCGTGTCTCCTTCCTTCTCGGGCATGTGGCTCCAGACCTTCTCGAGAGTGGCGTTGCTGTCTCCCTGCTCGAACATGAGCGCCACCACGGCGAGGTTGCCGTTGGCATCGGAGTGGACGAAATGCGCCTCGACCGGAAACGACTTTCCGTTGATGTGGTTTTCACTGGGCGCATGAAAATGGAACTGCTTCAGCGCGAAATCCGTTGAATCGACCGAGATGCTGCTGCCCGCATCGTAGTTCACCTGGATGGCATGACCGTTGTTGACCACGGCCGAGCCACCGGGCTCATAGGCGAAGTCGATCGCCGGCAATTCGGCCTCAATGAAGTTCGCAAGGTCGATCGGAGATTGGTTCTTGCCGGCGCAGGAAGCGTTGTCGGTGCCGAATTCGGCCCAGTGCTCGGGGCCCACCTCGCCGACGTAGTCCCAGTGCGCAGGATGATCCGCCGCGGACGCATACGACGAAAGACACAGCACGGCCGCAGAAAGCGCCGCGACCAGTTTGCAGGTTTTCATGATGGGCTCCCCTTAAGCCGTTGTCCGGGGTCGGCACGCACGCCCGACCCTGCGATGAACCACGGCAGATTGGCGAGCCAGCCCATGCAGAAGCAATGAGACCTTGGGGCAAGTGGTCCTCCGGGCTCCCGGGGCGCAGCATTGAAGTTTCCGTCGTCGAGCCTGCCGTGCAGTCTCCGCCTGTTGCAAGTCCACCCGCCGGGCCGTACGAGTTTTCCCTCGTGGAGAGGGCTGCACTCGACCGGCTGCTGCGTCGCGGCCCAGCCTATGTGCCGCCGCCGCGCCAGTGGCGGCGCCGAACGGCACTCATCGTGGCGCTCGCGTGGGTGCCGTTGTTCGCGCTCAGCATCTGGGAAGGACACGCCTGGAGCGGAGCGGGTGTCGCGTTCCTGTTCGACGTTGGATCGCAGGTCCGCTTCCTTGTCGTCCTGCCCCTGTTGATCGCCGCGCAACGAATCCTGCATGCACGCACGCGCGAGGTCTTTCCGAGGCTCATTGAGCTGGGCATGATTCACGAAACGCAGCGACCGAAATTCGCCGGCATCCTGGCGTCTGCCCAGCGCGCGCTCGATTCGGTACCAGTGGCGATTTTGACGCTGGTACTGGTGTATTCGATGGGCCTCGGCGGACTCTTGCCCAAGGAAGCGAGCATCGCGGGTGACACCTGGTATCGAAGCGGGGCGCGCGAAGGCGGGCTCCACATCACGGCGGCCGGCTGGTGGCTCGCCCTGGTCAGCCTCCCGATGATGCAGTTCCTGCTGCTGCGCTGGTACTTTCGATTGCTGGTGTGGTGGCGCCTGCTGTGGCAGGTGTCGCGCCTCGAACTGCGGCTCGAGCCCCTGCACCCTGACCGGATGTGCGGTTTCGGCACGCTGTCTCGCCTGAGTTACGCGTTCGTTCCGTTGGTGTTCGCACAAGCCGCGTTGACAGCAGGCCTGATCGCGGACCAGATCCTCTATTCGGGCGCGGCGCTCCGCGACTTCAGGTTTGCCATTCTTGCTGCCGCGATCGTCATGGTGGTCCTCGTCGTCGGCCCCCTCCTGGCCTTCGTGCCGGCACTGTGGCGCGCGAAGCTCCGCGGCCTCGACCAGCTCGAATTGCTGGCGATGCGCTACAGCGAAGGCTTCACCGCGAAGTGGCTGCGGCCGGGCGTCCCCACGTCCGATGCGCTGCTGGGCAGTCCCGATCCGTCGACCCTGGCCGACCTCGGTGCCACGTATTCGTCAGTCGAATCCATACGGCCGGTACCGATCAGCATGCCCGCCCTGCTTGCGCTGTTTGCTGCGGCGATCGTGCCGATGCTGCCGCTGCTGTTGACGACGTTCTCCCTGGAGCAGCTGGTTTCGAAGCTGGTCACGATCCTGTTCTGAGATTCGTGTAAAAGTGCAGGCCGGGATCCGGGCCCTCATGGCCGGAAGGGGGGGGCTGCATGGATTCGACCGACGCAACCGTACTCCTGATCGACGACGACCTTGAGGTCCGTGACGGAGTAGGGCGGCTGCTGCGTTCCGCCGGCTGGAGAATGGAAGCCTTCGCTTCGGCCCAGGAATTCATGGAGCAACCGCCCTACGAGGGTATCGGCTGTCTGGTGCTCGACGTGAGCATGCCGGGTATGAGCGGCCCCGACCTGCATCGCTGGATGCACGAGAACGATCGCTCACTCCCGGTGATCTACCTCTCCGCTCGGTGCGACGTTTCGATCAGCGTCGCGGCGATGAAGCGGGGGGCAGTCGACGTGCTGGAAAAGCCTGCTGACGCCGATGTCCTGCTGCAGGCGATCGCGGAAGCGGTGGAGCTGCACCGCCTCGAGACCGCACAGCGCCGCGCAACGGACGACATCCGCCGCCGCCACCTGAGCCTGTCGCGTCGAGAGGGCGAGGTGATGACCCATGTGGTCTCGGGACGTCTCAACAAGCAGATTGCCGACGACCTTGGCATCAGCCTGAAAACGGTGAAGGTGCACCGGGGCCGGATGATGGTGAAAATGGGAGTCCGCTCCGTGGCCGAACTGGTCCACCTCTGCGGGCAACTCCCGCAGCAATAGACCGGCCCACGCAGCGGGTCATTGGCAGGCAGGTTTCCGGTTTCCAGATGTACTCGCGCGAGCTTCGCGCCAGGAACCCGTTCCATGTGGGTGACCGGAATGGGATCAAGGTCTCATAGGCATCAGATGCCCTTCGGCCTAACGTCCCCGCATCGGGCAACTCTCCAGGCGCGGCTGTTGCAGCACTTCCCGGACTGCGAGGGCGTGGTCTGAAATTTTCGTTTGCTTTGGCGTCAGGCGGACGGGAGAACCTCGTGGGGGCCGTGACGGAAACCACACTCATCTACATCGTGGACGACGACGCTGCGGTCAGGGAGGCGTTCGCGCGGCTGCTGAGATCGGCCGGACTCGAATCGCGGGCGTACGGCTGCGCCGAAACGTTTCTGACTGAAGTCCGGAATTGTCCCGACGCGTGCATACTGCTCGATATCACCATGCCGAAGATGACCGGCCCGCAGGTGCAGGCCAGACTCATCGAAAGGGGGATACTGCTCCCGGTCATCACGGTGTCTGCCCGGGATGACGAAGAAACGCGCGCATGCGCCCGCGCTCTCGGCGCTTCAATGTTCCTGCGCAAGCCAGTCGACGACCAGGCACTCCTCGACGCGATCAACTGGGTTATCGGAGTCAACCTTGAGCGATAAGCGCTGCCACGACGTCCCTGTGTTTGAAGGGCAGCTGACGCTCTCCGGGCAGGAGTCAACCGCCGGAGGTGTCGAATGACGCCCGGTTTCCTCGACTCGCTGCCGATCGGTGTGATCTGGATCGGTGTCGCGGTATTGATCCTGTGTGCGTGCGAGGTCGGGTTCCGGTTCGGGCAAGTCCATTTCCGGAAGCATCAGGACAGCGCGGCGCAGGGCGCCGTGGGTCCGATGGTTGGAGGGTTGTTGGGCACCTTGGGCTTTGTCCTGGCTTTCACCTTCTCTCTCGCTGCGGGACAGCACGCCGAAAGAAAGAAAAACGTACTGAACGAGGCCAACGCCATCAGCGATGCTTACCTGCGAGCCGATCTGCTCGAAGCGACGTCCCGGGACGAAGTGAAAGGCCTGCTGCGCGAGTATGTCGATATCCGGCTGAGCGTTGCGGCGGGCGCGGATTTCAACGCTGCGCTGGCCAGAAGCCTTGTGATCCAGCGATCGCTGTGGGACGCGGTATCCGCTTCCGCCCGCAGCGCCCCCAGCGCGAACAAGTCGATCAACGTCCAGTCGATCAACCAGGTGATCGACATGCATGAACAGCGCATCACCGGCGCCTTGCACACCCGCATACCGGCCAGCATCTGGGTCGCCCTCGCCGCCATCGTTGCGCTCACGATGGGAACGATGGGACTTCAGGTGGGATTGGCCGGTAAGCGAAGAATGATCGCAGTCATTCCCCTGTCGCTGTCCTTCGCGGTGTTGCTGACGTTGATCGTCGATCTCAATCGCCCGCGCGGCAGTCTCGTCACGATCGGTCAGCAGGCCATGATCGACGTGCAGCAGCGCATGCGTGATGCAATACCCGATCAAGCCCAAGGGGATCCTTGAGCTTGCGGTAACAGGAGCTCGAGGACCCAGCTAAACTCGACTTAGGGTCCAGTCGGGCAACAACTCTACGCAATGCAGTGGATCGATGTCCTCTGGCCAATGATGGGCGCCGCGAGCCTGACCCTGGGGCTCATCCATCTCACGATCTGGTTCCGTCGGCGAGAGGAACCGGCGCATCTGATGTTTTTCCTGGCTGCGGCCTCCATCGCCGTGCTCTCGATCATCGAGTTGCTGGCCATGCGGGCAGCGAGCCCAGCCGCGCATGGAGAACTCGTGCGTTGGGGGCATGTTCCCGTAGCCGTGATGGTGCTGTCCCTCATCGGCTTCGTCGTTTTCCGCTTCAGGGTAAAACCCGGTTGGCTGGGATTGGCAGCTGGCGCGCTCCGGCTCGCGGCGCTTGTTCCGAACTTCGCTACGGGCGCGAATCTCAATTTCAGGAGTGTTTCGGAGATCCGTCCGGTGAAACTCTGGGGCGGCGTCGTCGTCGCGATGCCATCCGGTGATCCCAACCCGTGGATGCTGGTGGGGCAGCTCAGCAACGTGTTCTTCCTGCTCTTCCTGGTGCGCGCGATCATGGAAGTCCGGCGTCGCCCGGACCCCATCGAAGCGCGCCGTGCGTTACGGGTTTGCGGGAGCATCCTCGGGTTCGTGGCATTGGCAGGTGCCTGGTCGGCCGTAGTGGTGCTCGAATGGTTACCCGGTCCCATGACCGTGAACGCCGCGTTCTTCTGCGTCTCGGTGGTGATGAGCTACGAACTCGCCGGCGACGTCATCCGCACGATGCAACTCAGCCGGCGACTGACTCTGAGCGAAGTCGAGCTCCGCAACAGCGAGCGGCGGATGCAGCTGGCAGCGCAGAGCGCCGGACTCGGCCTATGGTCGTGGAATCTGTCGAACAATGAGTCGTGGTACAGCAACGCAGCCAGGCTCATGCTGGGCCTCGGACCCGACGATTCCGTTGATCGTGCCTACGTACTCGCCCGGGTCCATCCCGAGGATCACGCCACCGTTCTCGGAGCGCATGAGTTCGCGTTGCGGGAAGGCGGGCAGTACGCCTTTCAGTTCAGAGTGCTGAGACCCCACGGCGGCGTGAACTGGATCGCCGCGGAAGGACGCATCGACCATTCGCCGTCGGGCGATTTGCCTGTGCTTGCCGGCGTGGTGATGGACATCACCGAGCGTCAACAGGCGGACGAGCGATTCCGACTGGTCGTCGAAGGCGCCGCCACCGCGCTAGTCATGATTGATGGCGACGGGATCGTTTCGCTCGCGAACAGGCAGGCGGAACGCGTGTTCGACTACGGCCCTTCGGAGCTCGTTGGCCGGAACATCGGGGAGCTGTTGCCGGACGACCTGCTCGCCTGCACGCCCAATGACAGCCAGGAGGCATGCGTCGATACGTCGATTCATCCGCAGGACAATCGGCGGGAGTCATTGGGCCAGCGCAAGGACGGCGGAAGGGTACCGATCGAGTTCAGCCTGACGCCGATCCGGATCGGTGACGACCTGTCCGTCCTCGCGTCGATTTCCGACATCAGTGAACGGCGGCGAAGCGAGCAGCTCGCGTCGGTGCAGCGCGACGAAGTCGCGCACCTGTCACGAGTGGCCCTGCTGGGCGAGTTGTCCGGATCGCTTGCGCACGAGATCAATCAGCCACTGGCTGCGATTTTGAGCAACGCGCAGGCGGCGGTGCGCTTTCTGGAAATGGACCCGCCCAACCTCGGGGAGGTTCGCGAGGGCCTGGCGCAAATTGTCGAAAGCGACAAGCGCGCCAGCGAGGTCATACGCCGCCTGCGCGCGATGCTCCGGAAGGACCTCGTCAACCACGAGCAGCTGGAAGTGAATGAATTGGTTCGGGACGCGATGCGGCTGGCGAATAGCCACATATTGCATCGGACCGTCGACGTGCGCCTTGATATCGCGCCCGGCCTTCCTCCGGTCGAAGGCGATCGGGTGCAGTTGCAGCAGGTGCTACTGAACCTGATGGTCAATGCCTGCGATGCCATGCAGGATTCAGGCATCGGATGCTCGCTTACCGTGCGCACGCGTGCGACGCCGGGCCCTGCGGTCGAAATTGCGCTCATCGATGTCGGGGAGGGCATTCCGGAGGAAGACCTGGAACGCATCTTCGATCCGTTCGTCACCACCAAGAGCAACGGCATCGGTTTGGGCCTGGCGATCTGCCGCACCATCGTCCAGGCGCACAAGGGGTCTCTCTGGGCGATCAACAACGACCGCGTGGGGGCCACGTTCCACCTGGTGCTGCCTGCA
>JBGTIG010000088.1:0-4358 GCA_041745755.1 Lysobacterales bacterium | reverse complement strand
CCCGTACCAGGAACGCGACATCGAACGCTACGCGCAGGCGCGCGCCGAGCACGAGCGCCTCGGCGGCCGGGGCGTTCCCCTGTTCGTCATCAACGGCCAGGTCTCGCGCGGCTTCAGCGCCCAGGGCATGACCGCGCGCCTGTCGCGGGCGCAGCGCTGATCCCCATCAACCCGAACCGCAAAGGCACACCCACCCATTTGAAGGATCGGGTGCTTCCGCCCTGAGCTGGACCCGGTTACCGGCAAAGGCGACTAGATCGTGCTGGCCGCCGGCCCCCGCAATCTTTGTGACGTACAAACAGCGGTGCTCGGCGCTGAAAGTGCAACATCTGCCACGGGAAGGGCGATTCGGCGCCCTTTTTTCGGGGGCGGGCCAAATTCGCGTGGGCGTCGGATCGAAGAGGCCTGGAGCCGTTACTCGATACGTTGTGTGCCGGGCGCTAACGAACTATCGTTCGCAAATGCGCGGACCTGCCGCCGCATTCTGCCATCCGTCCCCGATTCAGCTCTGGAGCGCTCCAGTCATGCGATCAGCCGTCGTCAAGACCTATTCCTGGAACCTGAATGCAGCGCTGGGTGCGCTGCTGGTAACAATTGCCGCGGGTAGCGTGGCTTCGCCGTTGTCGCCGAAGTTGTTGCACGCCCACGCCATCGCGGCCACCAGCGCCACTCCCATCATCGAGCGCCTGGCCCCGCCGCCTGAATACCTGTTGGGCGAGGATGGCCGCGCTGCGGTCGTTGTCCTGTTTTCGCGGGCGCCAGCCACCAGAGCCTTTGCCGCTGCCCAGGCGTCGGGCGAGTCTCGCGCTGAACGCGCAGCGGCCACCCGCGCGGCTGCGGCATCGGTGCGCGCACAGCAGGCGATCGGCATGCAAGCACTGGTCGCAAGCGGCATCAAATTCGATGAGTTGTACCGGCTTCAGCGCACGGCAAATGCCGTGGTTCTGCGCGTCGCGCCCGAGGACATGGCTGCACTGCGTCGGCTTCCCGGCGTCGAGCGCGTCGAGTTCGCGCCCATCCATGAGCCTACGCTATCAACCAGCGTTCCGTTCACGCGCGTACAGGATGTCTGGGGCAATTCTCTCGGCTTGCCAGCAGGCGGTGCGACCGGTAACGGCATCCGCGTTGGCGTCATCGATTCCGGCATCGACTATCAACATCCGACCTTCGGCGGCACGGGCGCGCAGGCGGACTACGCCGCCAACGACCGCACGGTCATCACGGATCCGATCAACGGCGCCCCCAGCTTTCCCACAGCGCGCGTGGTTGGCGGCTTCGATTTCGTAGGCGATCTCTACACCGGCGGCGCCACGCCACCCGCGCCGGATCCTGATCCCATGGATTGCGGCGGACACGGCTCGCATGTGTCGGGTATTGCGGCAGGCGGTGGCGTGACCACAGCCAATGCACCTTATGGGGGCCCGTACGATGGCACGACCAACTTTTCATCCCTCAAGATCGGACCTGGCGTAGCGCCGGAAGCCGACCTGTTCGCACTGCGCGTGTTCGGATGCGGCGGTTCCACCGCATTCACTGCGGCCGCGATCGAGTTTGCGGTTGACCCGAACAGCGACGACGATTTCGGTGACCGGCTCGACGTGATCAACATGTCGCTCGGTTCCAATTTCGGCCAGCCATTCGATCTGACCACCCAGGTGTCGGAGAATGCCACGCTGACCGGGATGATCGTGGTGGCCTCCGCCGGCAACGCGGGCGACACGTTCTACATCACGGGCAGCCCGGGCGCGGGCACGCAGGTGATCTCGGTGGCCAGCACTCTCGACAATGGCCTCGCGGGACCGCTGCTCATCAACTCTCCCGCCGGAATCGCAGGATTTGTCACTACCGGTAACGCGTCGTTCGGCACACCGCCGCCGGCGGCGGGGTTGACGGGCGACGTTTCGACTGTAGACGACGGCAGCACGGAGACGATCCCGCCAGGGGGCACCACCGGCACCGTTGCCGACGGATGTCAAACGCCCTTCGTAAATGCCGCGCAGGTTACCGGCCGCATCGCATTGATCAATCGCGGTTCGTGCGGCTTCAAGCTCAAGGCACGGCATGCGGAGCTCAACGGTGCCATCGGCGTCATTATCGGCAACAACGTGGCCGGCGCACCGCCTGGGATGGCCGACGACGCGACGCTTCCGCCCGTGAATATTCCGGTGGTGTCGATCACCTTGGCCGACGCCGACCGCATTCGCGCCAACATCGCTGCGCCCGTCAACGTCACCATGTTCAGCGGTGCTGACACCGCCAGCGGGTTCACCTCGCGCGGTCCTCGCGGTGGCGGTTCGGAGTTCAGACTCAAGCCCGACATGTCGGCCCCCGGTGCGTCCATCACCTCGGCGCAGACGGGCATCACCTGCACCGCCGCGGCTCAGGGCTGCATCGTGCCCAACGCAACCGGGTTCATCCCGAATGGCGCCAGCCTCGTGCTGAGTGGCACTTCCATGGCTGCTCCGCACGTCGCGGGCATGATGGCGCTGTTGCGTCAGCAGAACCCCACCCGTAGCGTCGAAGAAATGAAGGCAATCGCCATCGGTTCGGCTGCGCACGACGTATCGATCGGTCCCAACGGCTCGCTCGCCCGTTATCCTGCGTCTCGCGTCGGCGCTGGTCGCATGGACGCCGCTCTCGCCGCTTCGGGCCAGATCCTCGCCTACAACGCGGATATCGAAGGGGCGGGGGGGGTCGCTTTCGACTTCGAGCCGACGAGCAGCATCTCGAGCGACACCGCGAGGGTGCGCATCGTCAATCGCCGCGCGGCGCCTGCTACCGTCGACCTTTCCTTCGATACAGTTCTGGATGCGCCCGGCGTCGCGTATTCGATCGACGGCCCGAGCACTCTGACGATTCCAGGACCCGGATTGGCCACGGTCACCGTGCGGCTGACCGCCAACGTAGATGACATGGACCGCAATCGCGACCCGACCATGTCCCCCACACAGTCGATTGCGGCCCCGGCTTCCCTCGCGGCCTTCGGCAACGTGCCGCGCCACTACATCGCCGAGGAATCGGCGCTGCTGAAGGTGACGCAGGCCGGCGTGGAACGCGCCCGCGTGGCAATCAACGCCGCGATCCGGCCGCATTCCTCGATGCAGGCCACTGAAGCGCCGGGAGGCACGCCACCTCCCGGGACCCTCAACCTGGAGCTGAGCGGTGACGATGTCTGCACCGGCACAACGGGGCCCGGCTCCTGCACGGCGACGCTTGCGACCGAACAGCAGTCCCTGGTTTCGCCGTTTGAGCTGCAGGTGCGCGGCGTGGAGGATCCGGACCTGCCGGGCTACGCCAACATCCAGTATGCCGGTGTCAACTTCGACGCAGCGACCAGCACCTATCACTTCGGTATCGCGACGTTCGGCGAATGGTCCACGTTCGGGAATGTGGCTTTCAACGTCTGCGTCGATCACAACGAGGACGGTAGTTTCGACAGCGTGGTGTTCACCAGTGATCTTGGTCAGTTCGCGCGTCTGGTCGGGCAAAACGTCAGCGGACAGGACACCTTCATGTCGGGAGTGTTCACTCTCCCCGGCAGCGTCAACTTCGGTGTCGCAGCGTCGCCGCGTTTCATCAACGGTGTGAGTGCCGCAGTCGCGGATACCGGACTGCATGACACCAACGTCGCGTTCTTCAGCGCCACCGCCGCAGATCTTGGACTCGCCGCAGGAGACACCTCGTTCCGCTACGCCATTGCCACCTGCCCGGGTTTCAATCCCCTGTGCGTCCGCTTGACGCCAGTAACGGCGTGCGCCTCCACGGGAGCTTTCGAGTCCATTCCTGGTCCCTTTGCCTACGATTCTTCAATTCAGGGAATCACCAGCACCGGCGGCCTGAACGGGTCTCCCCTGCTGTTTCCGGATATCGACGGAGCGACGCTGTCCGTAGGCTTCAACGAGGCGAACCTGGACGCAAATGGCTCCGCCGGCCTGCTGCTTCTCCATCACCACAACGTTGCGGACTCGCGGGCGCAGGTTGTCCTGCTCGAAAACATCTTCAGCGACGGCTTCGAATAGACGGCTCCTGGCCGGGCGTCACGCGGGTGAGATCACAGAGGGCGCTTCGGCGCCCTCTGTCATTGGCGCGCCGGGGACCGACATTGCCGTTCGCGGCATCGCCTGCTACCGGAGGTCGCCGAGCGACTGCGTGGGCCGGTTTCCTCACATCATCTTGAGAGGCTGAGGGCATGCTGCGATTCCCGCCCCGTCGAAGCAGCCACCCCCGCATGCCTATCCGTCTCCTTCACCTGGGTTTTCTCACGGGGCTCTGCCTGTCGCTGTCGTTACCGGCACGCGCGGCGGAGAACGGACTTGTCGAATGGCAACGCTCGGAGACTGCGGCATTCGAGCAGGCGC
>JBGTIG010000087.1:0-8349 GCA_041745755.1 Lysobacterales bacterium | reverse complement strand
CGCCGACGGTCCCCTGGCGGAGCGCGTGGTACTCGTCACGGGAGCGACTGGGGGCCTCGGCCGCGCGACCTCGCTCGGCGCCGCGCGCGCGGGTGCAATGGTGGTTCTGCTCGGACGCAAGGTGCGCCCGCTCGAGCAGCTGTTCGATGAGATTGCACACGGCGAATACGCGACCCCGGCGATTTTTCCGCTCGATCTCGAAGGCGCAACGGCGGCGGACTACGCTGGACTTGCCGACGCCATAAGGCAGGGCTGTGGCCGCCTCGACGGTATCGTGCATGTCGCCGCGCGCTTCGACGGGCTGACACCGCTGTCGCACGTCGAACCTGACGCGTTCCTGCGCACGCTGCACACCAATCTGGCGGCGCCCTGGCTACTGACACAGGCCTGCCTGCCCATGCTCAAGGCGGCGCGCGATTCCGCCGTCATCTTCGTGCTCGAGGATGCAGACGAGATTGGCAGGGCCTATCGCGGTGCCTATGGACTCGCGAAATCGGCGTTGCCTTCGCTGGTGTCGATCCTGCACGCGGAGACCGATCGCACCCCGCTGCGGGTGCACGGTGTTCGACCCCCGCCCATGGCCACGCGCCTGCGTGCACGCGCCTACTTCGCGGAAGACAGGCAAAACCTGGCCGCTCCCGACCGCTGCGCCGAGGCAATCGTGCGACTGCTCGGCAAAGACGACGGTGCATTGCGTGGACGGATCCTCGACATCCCGGCCGCCGACATTGCGGTCTCGTGATCCGCGATGGCCGGACGCCGGCATTTCGCGCATGAGGCACCCTCGCCGATGAGCAGGACGCGCGCATGACGACCTTGTCCGCGGCACTCATGCTGTTCCTGATCATGGACTCGATCGGCAACGTTCCGGTGTTCCTCGCGCTGCTAAAGAGCCTCGCGCCTGGCCGACGCCGCGTCGTGCTTGCGCGCGAACTGCTCATCGCGCTGGCCGTCCTGTTCGCATTCCTGTTCGGCGGCGAGTACATCCTCGCGGCGCTGCAGCTCAAGCAGGAGTCGGTCAGCATCGCAGGTGGCATCATTCTCTTCCTGATCGGCCTGCGCATGATCTTCCCCACCCGGGAGGGCATCTTCGGCGAAGTGCCGGACGGCGAGCCTTTCATCGTGCCGATGGCCATTCCGAGCATCGCCGGCCCGTCCACGATGGCCGCCCTCATGCTGCTGGCGAACCAGCATCCCGACCGGTCCGTGGAATGGAGCCTCGCGCTGCTGATCGCCTGGGTCGCCTCCGCGATCGTGCTGTTCTCGGCGACCGCGCTCTATCGCGTGCTCGGCGAGCGGGCGCTGTCGGCGATCGAACGGTTGATGGGCATGCTGCTGGTCGCGCTGTCCGTGCAGATGTTCCTGGATGGCGTTGCCCTCTATCTCCCCACCGGCTGAAGACCTGTCGACCCGTCCACTCGCCGGGTCGATCCGGGGCCGTGCGGAGCGCCGGCGGACCGCGCGCGCCCCTCCCGATGCAAGTCGTTGACGCCAAGGGAAAAGATTTCACTTCCCGTCCGGTAGTAAAAATGTCATTCACCTGCTGTTAAACTGGCGTTAACAGTTTCCGCGTTTGCGCGTGTGTGCCCTCCGCGACCCGTAGCCCGGTTCCACCCTCTCCGTTCAACTCACTCAAAGGTTCAATCGTCATGATCAAGCGATCTGGTCTGCACGTCGCCATCTGCGCGCTGCTTGCCCTCTCCGCCGTTAGTCCGCTGCTTGCACAGACCACTTCCGCCGGGGTTGCGGGCCAGGTGTCCGACAGCTCGGGCCGCGGCATTGCCAACGCCACCATCGACATTCTCCACGTGCCATCGGGCACCCGCCAGTCGCTCAACGCCGACGAGCAGGGCCGGTACTCGACGCGCGGACTGCGTGTCGGCGGGCCGTACTCCATCACCGCGAAGAGCGCGGCCGGCGAAGTCACCCGCGACAACGTGTTCCTGGAGCTCGACCAGCTCACTTCGGTCGATCTCAGCGCCACCGCCGACGCCGGCGAAGAGGCGACCGAACTCGAGACCTTCACCGTCTCTGCGACCGCCACGGACACCGTGTTCGCGCCCGACAACATCGGCACCAAGACGATCATCACCCAGGAACAGATCGACGTGCTGCCGACCATCCAGCGCTCGATCGAGGATTTCGTGCGCCTGGACCCGCGCGTCGTGCAGATCGACAAGGAGCGCGGCGGCATCGCCGTCGCCGGACAGAACAACCGCTACAACAACATCCGCATCGACGGCGTGCCGACCAACGACCAGTTCGGCCTCAACGATTCCGGCCTGCCCGCGCTGAACCAGCCGATCTCGATCGACTGGATCCAGGAGTTCAACATCGGTGTCGCCGACTACGACGTGACCCAGAAGGATTTCGTCGGTGGCAACATCAACGCGGTCACCAAGAGCGGTGGCAATGAGTTCCACGGCGAGTTCTACGGCCTCTATCGCGACCAGGATTTCGTCGGAGAAGACGAGAACGGCAACGAGTTCACCGGCTTCGAAGACGAGTGGACCGCGGGCGGATTCGTCAGCGGACCGATCATCGAGGACAAGCTGTACTTCTTCCTCGGCTACGAGAAGTTCGAACGCTCTTCCCCCGGCACCGACCAGGGGGTGATCGGCAGCGGCGCCACCAACACCGTGGGCGTGACCCAGGCGCAGCTCGACCAGATCCTCGGCATCGCGCGCGGCTATGGCCTGGAGCCTGGCACCATCGCGGCCGACAGCATCGACAACACCGACGACAAGTACTTCGGCAAGATCGACTGGAACATCAACGACGACCATCGCGCGTCGTTCCGCTACAACAAGACCGACGGCTCCGTGCTGCGTTTGCAGGGCCCCTCTACGACCTCGCTGCAGTTGAGCTCCAACACCTACACCGACAACATCAGCTTCGAGAACTACGCGGTGCTGCTCTACAGCAACTGGAACGACAACCTGTCGACCGAGGCCAACTTCTCCTACGCGGAATATCGCTCGGCTCCGGTCGTCCCGGTGATCTCGCCGCAGATCCGCGTCAACGTCGACAACGCCAACAGCGTCGTGTTCGGCACCGAGCGATCACGGCATGCCAACCAGCTCGCGGTGGATACCTACACCGGCCTGTTCGCGGCGGACTACTTCGCGGGCGATCACACCATCCGCTTCGGCGCGGACTACGAGAACAACGAGATCTTCAATCTCTTCCTGCAGGACGTGTTCGGCAATTACGAGTTCGGCGTCCAGACCGGCTTCCCGAACGGCATCACCAACTTCGAGAACGGTCGCTTCAACCGCTACCGGTTCCAGGCGCCGCTGAGCGGCGACATCAACACCGCCGCCTCGTCATTCGAATACGGCAACATCGGCTTCTTCCTGCAGGACACCTGGGCGATCACCGACCAGTTGAACCTCGTGTACGGCGCCCGCTTCGACACGTCGACCGTCGACAATCGCCCGGCCTTCAACTCCAACGTGCTGCGCGACTTCGGCATCGACAATACCAACGTCCCCGACGACGAGAGCCTGATCCAGCCGCGGGTCGGCTTCAATTACGCGTTCGACTCGGAGCGCCCCATGCAGCTGCGTGGTGGCGTGGGCCTGTTCCAGGGGTCCTCGCCGGGCGTCTGGCTGTCCAACAGCTTCTCGAACCCCGGCGTGCTGACGCGCGCGTTTGACATCCGCAACAGCGTCGGCTTCTCGCCCGATCCGAACGATCCGTTCGTGCCGGCCGGCGGCCTGCCGAGCCAGTTGACCAACTTCCTGTCGGAGGACTTCGAGCAGCCGACGATCTGGAAGGCCAACCTCGCCTTCGAGATGGAGCTGCCGTGGTATGGCCTTATCGCCGGCGCCGAGTACCTGAAGTCGGAGGTCCGCAATGCGGTCGCCTTTTCCGATCTCGGCATCGGGGGCGCTACCGGCGTGCTGCCTGACGGTCGCCTGAGCTTCTACAACAACTTTTCGTCCAGCGGTTTCACCGGCACCGGCGGCCTGGCTTCCGGCAACCGCGTGCGCGCCAACTGCATCCGCCTGAATCCGGCGGCACCCTTCAACTCAACGTCGAATCCCTGCCAGTACACCAACGCGATCCTGCTTTCGAATACCGGCAAGGGCTCCACCGACAACTTCACCCTGTCGCTGCAGAAGCCGTGGCGGGACGACTGGTCGGCCAGTATCGCCTACACGTACGGCGACGCGGAGGAAGTGAGTCCCGGTACCTCTTCGGTGGCGTTCTCCAATTACCTCAACCGCGCCATCTTCAACCCGAACGAGGAGACGGCCAACACCTCGAACTACGAGATCAAGGAACGCTTCGTCGGCACGTTCGCCAAGCGGTTCAATTTCTTCACCAACGCGCCCACTACGGTGTCGTTCTTCTACGAGGGTCGCGATGGTCGACCCTTCAGCTACGGGTTCCTCGGCGACGCCAACGGTGAAGGCGTGTTCGGCAACGATCTCTTCATCATTCCCGACCTCGACAACGTGGTCTTCTCGTCGGGCTCCTCGGCCGAAGACATCGCGGCATTCCGGGACTTCATCCTGAACGACGACTACCTCAGCTCCCACCAGGGCGAAACCGCGACGCGCAATGCACTGACCTCGCCGTGGGTGCACCAGATCGATATGCGGCTGTCGCAGGACATTCCGTTCTTCTTCGATTCCAAGGTCGAGCTGTTCCTCGATGTCGAGAATCTCGGCAATCTGATCGACGACGAATGGGGCCACATCGACCAGGCTGCTTTCCCCTACAACATCGGCGTCGCGACCTTCGCGGGCGTCAATCCGAACGGCCAGGTCGTCTACGACGTCAGCAACTACGTGAACTCCGCGGGCATCACCAACCTGCCGCGCCTTGCGCGCCAGGATCGCGAAGGGCAGTCGCGCTGGGCGGTGCAGCTGGGCGTGCGTCTCGAGTTCTGATCGCGCGTGGTACAGGTCGACGCGAACGGCCGGGCATTGCCCGGCCGTTTCATTCGTGCCCGAGCGTTTCGTTCGTGCCGATCGCGCCGCGCACCCGTAGCTGCCGAGCTCGCTCGGCAGAACCCACACCATGCCGAATCAACCACGTGCCGAACCCATGGCGTGCCGAATGCACAGCGTGCCGAGCTAGCTCGGCACCTGCGAAGTCGTGCACGTTCCCCGCATCCCGTAGCTGCCGAGCTCGCCCGGCAGCGCGAAGCAAAGCATCGCCGCCTTCCGGCTCCTGGCGTATAACCTGTGCGGAGCAAGCTCCGCACCTACGGGCGCGCGCTGCGTGCCTTTTTGGCGAATGCGGCGCGCTGCGGACGCGCGCGCTTGATTCTGCGGCGCGTTTGCGGAACAGTGCCCGGCCGCGCCACGCGACCGCCGCCGCAACCATGGATCTGTATCCACGCTTCTCGAAACTGGTGCCGCTGAAGGCACTGGCGCCGGGCGATTGCCGCGAGCTGTCCCGGCACGCGAAGGTCGGACGCTACGCGCGCGGACAAGCCATTTTCGATCGCGGCGACAAGGCGCGCTCGATCGCGTTCCTCATGGAAGGTGAAGTGGAGCTTATCTCCGAGCAGGGCACGCGAACCCTGGCTGCAGACAGCTCCGAAGCGCTGGAGCCGCTGTCGCAATCCTCGCCCCGCCGCTGCAGCGCGCGAGCCTTGCGCGACTCCACCGTCGCGTTCGTGGATCGCGATCGACTCGATCTCCTGCTCACCTGGGCGCAAAGTGGTGCGGTCGAGGTGCAGGAGATCGGCGCGGGGGGCGAGGACAGCGACGACTGGATGGGCGCACTGTTGTCGACACCTGCTCTCGAGAACGCCACGCCCGCGCAGGTGGGACAGCTGTTCGCTGCGCTTACTCCAGTCGAGTATGCGGCCGGCGATTTCGTGGTTCGCGAAGGCGACGTGGCCGATGCCTACTTCATTCTGTGCAGCGGGCGCCTCGAGGTGACGCGCAGGAACGCCGAAGGCGTCGATACGGAGCTGGCAGTACTCCATCCTGGCGAGCGGTTCGGGGAATACGGGTTGCTGGCCAACGACAGGCGCAGCGCGAGCGTGCGTGCGGTCGCAGCCAGCACGGTGATGCGGATGAGCGGCGACGATTTCCGCCGGCAGCTCGGCGGACCCCTGCTGCGCGAAATCGATCCCGAGGACATCACCGACGATGTGGCGCTGCTGGACGTGCGGCTGCCGGAGGAGTTCCGTCGCGGGCGACTGCCGGACAGCCTCAATCTGCCGCTGGAGTCGCTGCGCGTGCGCATGCATGAGCTCGATTCTTCCCGCAGATACGTCGTGTATTGCGACACCGGACGACGCAGCGCCGGCGCGGCCTATCTGCTCGTGGAGCGGGGCTTCGACGCGGCCCTGCTGCGCGGCGGCATCGCTGCCGATGAAATGCCGGTGCGCGGATGAGCGCCCCTCTCCACGACTCCACTGCTTTGCCGAAGTCGCTCAAGACGCTGAGCGCGACCATCTCGCCGGCCGGGGGGCTGGACGTGCTCTCGCGCCAGGAAGTCAGCCGCCTGCGCAGCGCCAGCACGGGCGACGAGCAGATGCAGACGCTGCTGCGGCGTTGCGCGCTGGCCGTGCTGTCGGGCGGCATGACCAACGACGATCCGCGCGCGATGCTCGACCGTTATCCGGACTTCGAACTCGAGGTGCACCAGCAGGATCGCGGCATCCGCATCGAGCTTATCAACGCGCCCGAGACCGCGTTCGTCGACGGCCGCATGATCCGTGGCATCAACGAGCAACTGTTCGCGGTGGTACGGGACATCGCCTATCACGCGACGCAGGTCGCGCAGGACCGCTTCGATCTCACCACCTCCGCCGGTCTCACCAACACGGTGTTCGAGATCCTGCGCAATGCGCGCGTGCTGCGCGCACATCAGGATCCGAGCCTGGTGGTCTGCTGGGGCGGACATTCGATCGGACGCGACGAGTACGACTACACCAAGAAGGTCGGTTACCAGATGGGCCTGCGCGCCATGGACATCTGCACGGGTTGCGGGCCCGGTGCGATGAAGGGGCCGATGAAGGGGGCCACCATCGGCCACGCCAAGCAGCGCCGGCGCGCCAATCGCTACATCGGCATCACGGAGCCGGGGATCATCGCAGCCGAATCGCCGAATCCGATCGTCAACCATCTGGTGATCATGCCGGATATCGAAAAGCGCCTCGAGGCGTTCGTGCGCATCGCGCATGCCATCGTGGTCTTCCCGGGCGGCGTCGGCACCGCGGAAGAGATCCTGTACCTGCTGGGCATCCTGCTGCATCCCGCCAACGCCGGGGTGCCGCTGCCTCTGGTGCTGACCGGGCCGCGCGAATCGGCTGCCTATTTCGAGCAGATCGACGCGTTCCTGCGCCTGGTGCTCGGTGACGCCGTCGCGTCGCGTTACCGCATCGTGATCGAGGACCAGGCGGAAGTCGCGCGTACCGTCAAGCGCGGCCTCGAGGAAGTCCGCGAGTACCGGCGGCACACTGAAGACGCGTTCTTCTTCAACTGGGCGCTCAACATCGACCTGCCTTTCCAGCAGCCGTTCGAGCCCACGCACGCGCGCATGGCGTCGCTGCGGCTGCACCGCGATCTTCCGACGCACACGCTCGCGGCCGACATGCGCCGCGCGTTTTCCGGAATCGTTGCCGGCAACGTCAAGGAGGAAGGCGTCCGCGCCATCGAGCGGCATGGCCCGTTCGACATCCATGGCCAGCCGGAGCTCATGCTCGCGCTGGATGCGCTGCTCGCGGCGTTCGTCGCGCAGCATCGGATGAAGCTCCCGGGCGCGCGCGCGTACGAGCCCTGCTACCGGATCGTGGCCTGACCTTCGCCTGACCCGCCGGCCGGCCCGACGCCGGTCGAAGGCGGGCAGGGGTTGGCGCCGCCAACCGTTCGCTATCGCGCCTGTCGGCGACCGACTGCCGGTCATCCTGACGCCGCTTCCGCCCCCGCGCCAACCAAGTACCTTCCGCGAGGCACAGTCCCAAGGCGGGTTCATGGTCTCTCGCACGAATATGACGGGCTTCACCCTGATCGAGCTGCTGGTCACCGTGGCCATCGTGGCCATTCTGGTGGCCGTGGGCTTTCCGGCCTTCGAAGGGTCTATGCGCTCGAACCGGGTCGCCACCTCGACCAACGGCCTCATGGCCTCGCTGGCGCTGGCGCGATCGGAGGCCGTTCGCAACCCGACCGGCGCCGCCCTCTGCACTTCGACGGCGGGCACTGCCTGCAATGGCGCAACCTGGGACGACGGCTGGATGGTCTGGATCGACCTGGATGGCGATGGCGCGCCGGATGCCGGCGAGCGCGTCGTCCGCTACACCCAGGGCAACGACCGCATGGCGGTGACCGCGACCGCCACCGCAGGCGGGACGCAACTGATCCAGTTCGACGCACGCGG
>JBGTIG010000086.1:0-9213 GCA_041745755.1 Lysobacterales bacterium | reverse complement strand
CGGCCGGTATCGCGCATGGTCCGGATGACCTTGTCGAGCGAAACCTTGTGCTTGCCGTCGCCGCGCAGCGCCATGCGCGAGGCATTGATGGCCTTGACCGCCCCCATGGCATTGCGCTCGATGCAGGGAATCTGCACCAGGCCGCCGATCGGATCGCAGGTGAGCCCGAGGTTGTGTTCCATGCCGATTTCCGCGGCGTTCTCGATCTGGCCGGGTGTTCCGCGGAGCACCGCGGTCAATCCGGCCGCGGCCATCGAACAGGCCACGCCCACTTCGCCCTGGCAGCCGACCTCGGCGCCGGAGATCGACGCATTCTCCTTGTAGAGGATGCCGACCGCCGCAGCCGTCAGCAGGAAATCGAAGATGCCCTGTTCGTTCGCGCCGGGAATGAAACGCTCGTAATAGTGCAGGACCGCGGGAATGATGCCGGCCGCGCCGTTGGTGGGAGCGGTGACGACGCGCCCGCCCGCGGCGTTTTCCTCGTTGACCGCGAGCGCGTAGAGGTTCACCCAGTCGAGCACGGTCAAGGGGTCGGCCAGGCCCTCCCCGGGTCGGGCCGACAGTTCGGCAAACAGGGCAGGGGCGCGCCTTTTCACGTGCAGGCCGCCGGGGAGAGTGCCCGCCTGCGCGATGCCACGCGCGACGCAAGCCTGCATCGCCGCCCAGAGTTCGCGCAGTCCGGAACGCACCTCTGCATCGCTCCGCCATACCCGCTCGTTGGCGAACATGATCGCGGCGATGGAAATGCCGCTGCGCTCGCACTCCGCCAGCAGCTCATCGCCACTGTGGAAAGGGTGGGGCAGCGCGGTGGTGTCGGCGACGATCCGATCCTCGGAGGCTTCGTCGTGATTGACCACGAAGCCGCCCCCCACCGAGTAATAGTCGCGGGTGGCAATGAGCGCGTCGCTGGCGTCGAACGCCGAGAATCGCATTCCGTTGGTGTGGTAGGGCAGTTTCTGGCGCTTGTTCATCACCAGGTCGCGCTTCTCCTCGAAAGCGATCGGGTGCCGGCCGAGCAGATTGAGGCGGCCTTCGCCGCGAATCCGCGCCAGCACCTCCGGGATGAGGTCGGGATCGATGGTGTTCGGCCAGTGGCCCTCGAGCCCCAGCAGCAACGCCTTGTCGGTACCGTGGCCACGCCCGGTCAAGGCCAGCGAGCCGAACACTTCGGCGCGGACGCGCGCGACGTCGCCGAGCCGGCCCGCGTCGAGCAGCCACTTCTCCGCAAACCGCGCGGCCGCGCGCATCGGCCCCACGGTATGCGAGGAGCTCGGTCCGATGCCGATCTTGAAGAGGTCGAAGGTGCTGACGGCCATGGGCTTATTCTAGGGAACCTCTGAACAAATTTCGGAGGTTCCGCGATACAGGGACGTATCGCCACGAATCAATTGATAATCGATTGATTCGTGGGAGCCGGGTTCGGACCTGCGCCGAAACCGGCGCCGGTCTGGGAAGTCAGGATGACCGGATCAGACGTTCCCAAGGCGGGGCCGGCGGGAGGGTTCGACGTCAGGGACCGGAGGGGCGCTTCCCGTGCAGCGTCCCGGAGCCCCGAACCTCCGCCATGCGACAGGGAGCGAAAATGGCATTGACCCTTTTCCAGCGCGACATCTGCGCGCTTTGCGACCAGGCCATCGAAATTCTCGCGTCGGCGCGCGCCGGAGAATTCGCCAGCGTGTTCATCGACAACGATGCCCTGCTCGAAGTGCGCTATGGCGCTCGCGTGCCGGTGTTGCGCGATGGCGCCGGGCGCGAACTCGACTGGCCGTTCGACGTGGCATCGCTCGGAGTGTGGCTGGACCGGCGCGTCGATCGAGTGCGCTGATGCAGGCATCCCGCCGCAGTACATCTGCATTTTTCCCGCGCGGTAATTTCGAAGCCCGACGTGCGTGAATCCCACCACCCGGATTCGGACGATGCCGCGGGTGGAGACTGCCCGCCACGCCATCACTCGTTCATGGGCGTCTCGATGGGAAAACTGGGCGTGCCGCTCGACACCTGGTCCGGGCGTGGATGCACACCCTTCTCGATGACCACCACGCTGTCGTAGAAGTGTATCGACCGCGTGGTCTGGGTGAACGGACCCGGCACGAAACTATGCGGATCGCGGGTGTGGTAGGCGTTCAGTTCGTCGACGAGGTGCTTGGCGAACGCAATGAAAGTGTGCGGCGCGCGCAGTCCGCCACCGTATTCGCGCCAGTAGCTGGTGTGCGTGTCTTCCACCAGGATCACGCCGTCCGTTGTCATTGCGCCGAACAGCGCCTCCACCGTGCCGATCTGCTGCGCCATGGTATGGCCGCCGTCGTCGATCAGGATGTCGATCGGCCCGACCTTTTCCGCAAGGCTGGCCAGAAACGCGCGGTCGCCCTGGTCGCCAATCTCGATCTCGATGCCAGGGACACTCAGATCCTTCAGCCGCGGGTTGATGTCGACGCCGACGATGCGTGCCTCCGCCCCGAAGTACTCCTTCCACATCTGGAGCGATCCGCCGTGATAGACGCCGATCTCGACCACGGTGGGTGCGCAGCCGCGGAACCGCTCGAAGTGGCGATGGTAGATGTCGAAGTAGTGCCGCCACTTCGACATCAGGCGCCCCGGATTGCGGTCGAAATATTCCTGCAGCGGATTCGCGGATTGTGTGGTGCGATTCATCCTGTTCGGGCTCCGGTTGGCGCGACACGTGACGCGTGAGCGGGGTTGGCGCCGGCAGTTCCAACGCGAACCCGGCAAACCCCGGTGCCGGGGGGACTGTGAAGCGGCAAGGCAAGTGCTTTCCGATCAGCGCAGGTCGCAGCGCACCGGCGTGGCACCCTTGACCGCCGGCCCGACAATGCGCGGCCAGCGTGCATGATCGCGCACGCCCGCCCTCCGTGCACAGCCGGCCCGGTTCGTGCGATTCTGCGATCGCCATCAATCGCGCAAGGAAAAGCGGCGATGCCCCCATCGGATATTGCCCGTCGGCTTCGCCGGTCATGCGTCCACGTCGCGCTTGCGTTCACCCTCGCGTGCGCGGCCCGGGCGGAAGACCTGCCGGAACGTCCGGTGTTCCTGCAGTACGGCGTGGAGCAGGGGCTGCCCTCGAGCAGGATCCATCAGGTCGCGCAGGACCGCGCGGGCTATCTCTGGATCGCGACAATCGATGGGTTGTCGCGCTACGACGGCGTCGATTTCACGACATTCCGTCGCGGCAGCGACGGCGGTGCGGAGGTTCCGGGCACATCGATAGAGACCGTACTCGTGGATGCTGCCGACCGGATCTGGATCGGTGTCGAAGGCGGCGGCGTATCGGTGATCGACGCGGATCGGCGGGAGCTGCGGAGAGTCGGCACCGATGGCAGCGTAGGCACCGAACCGCAATCGCTGCTCGACGTCGATGTCTGGGCGCTGGCCGAGGATCGCGATGGCGGAATCTGGATCGGCGGCTACGATTTCGGCATCCATCGCATCGACCCGGACACGCTGATCGCCCGGGGTATCCGCGACGACAGGGACGATGCGGACCCGCAAACCCGCAACCCCGTGCTGTGCATGACGGGCACGCCGGACGGCTGGATCTGGGCCGGCACCAGCGCGGGGCTCGATGTGATCGACGCCCGCGGCGCCGGCGACGAACCGCTTTCCGTCGCCCACCATCTGCTTCCCGGCGAGCTCGTCACGGCCCTGGCCCTGCAGCCCGACGGCAGCATGCTGGTCGGCGGGCGCGGCAAACTGTGGCGGGTTCCGCGGGACCTCGGCGGCCCTGGCGAGCCCGAGCTCCTGCCGGTGCCCGAACTTGCCGGGTCGAACGCAGCCGCGCATTCACTGGTGCGCGATGCGGGCGGCACCGTGTGGATTGCGACGAGGCAACACGGTCTCTTCAGGATGGGAGTAGACGGTCGCGTGCGTGCAATCGCCGCGCAGCCCGGCTGGCCCCTGGCGCTGCCGACGCGGGAACTGCTGCATGGATTGAGGGATCGTGAGGACAATCTGTGGTTCGCGACCTACGGCAGTGGCCTGCTGCAGATCCGCGCGGGCTCGCGCAACTTCGCCCTGTTGCGGGACGAAGCAGAGGATGCGCGCCCTGCGGAAGCGGGCAGCTGGATCGGCGCGAGCCGCTGTCCGGACGGCGACATCTGGTTGCTGCGGCGGAAAGGACCGCTGCTCAGATTCGACCGGCAAGGCGATCGTACGGTGGTGGAACGTGACGAGCGGTCGGGATTCTCCGCGTGGCCGGGACGCATCTTCACTTCCCTGGCCTGCGACCGCGACGGCGTGCTGTGGCTCGGTACCCGCGAAGGCGTGCTGCACTTCGATCCGGCGACGTCGGAGCTGCGTGCCTGGCTGCCGCGACGCGGGTACGCGCCGCTGCCCGGTTCGGTTCATCTGATCTGGCCCGACATCGACGGTGCAGTCTGGACGGCAGCACAGGGTTCGGGAGTGACGCGGTTCGATCCCGGCGGCGTATCCCCGAGGAAGTACGCGGGAGGCAACGACGGATTGCGCATCGTCGACATTGAGCAGATGGGCCGGGCACCGGACGGTTCGCTCTGGATCGCCGGCGATGGCGGCATCGATCGCCTCGAACCCACCGCAAGCGCGTTCGAGGCGATCAAGGGCGTACCGCGGGGCACCATTCATGCCTTCGCCTTCGCCAGCGACGGTTCGGTGTGGTTGCACTCGCATGCGGGGTTGCTGCACGCACGCGTCGACGGCGCGACGCTGATCCCGATCACGCTCTACGGTCCTGCGCAAGGGCTCGAGCGCATGGAAATCGGTGCGCTGGTGAATGACCCCGACGATTTCGTCTGGTTGATCGGCGGCCGCGCACTGCGCAGGCTCGACCCGCGCACGGGCACCTGGCGGACCTACGGCGCGGGCGATGGGTTGCCGGTCACGGAGTTCACGACGCGGCCAGTCGAGGTTCATGCCGACGGCAGCGTGCTTGCGCTCAGTACGCTTGGAGCGATCCAGTTCCACCCGCAAAGGATCGTCGATTCCCGGATCGCTCCACATTTTCTCGTCGAGAGCATTCGCGTGCAACGACAGGGCGAAAGACTCGCGCTCCCCGTCGCGGCGCCGTTCCGGTTGCGCCACGACGATCGCGATCTCACCATCCGGACGCGTGCGCTGTCCCTGGTCGATCCTGCGTCGAACCGGTATCGCTTTCGACTCGACCCCTTCGATTCCCGGTGGCAGGAAGGCGACGCGGATGGCACACGGGTCTACTCGAGCCTCGAACCCGGAACCTATGTACTCACTGCGCAGGGCGCGAGCCAGATCGGTGCGTGGAGCCAACCTGTGCGACTGCACTTCACCGTCGACCAGCCGCCGTGGCTCAGCCCGGCGGCGTGGGTGGCCTATGCCCTCGTCCTGCTCGGAGCGATCGCGTTGCTAGCCTTGCAGCAGCGCCTGCGCTGGCAGCGCCGACACGAACTGGCGCTCATCGAGGCGCATCGCGAACTGGCGGAGCGCGCCAATCGCGCCAAGAGTGACTTCCTGGCCGATGTCGCGCACGAGATTCGCACGCCGATCAGCGGCATGAGCGGCATGAGCGACCTGCTGGCGCGAACCACGCTCGACACGCAACAGGCACGCTACGTGGCGCGCATGCGCGGCGCGATCGACATGCTGCTCAAGCTCATCAACAACCTGCTCGATCTCGCGCGCATCGAGTCGGGCCATCTCGAACTCGCCGAGGTGCCGACCGACCTGATTGCCTTGCTCGAGGAACTCATCGAACTGGAGACGCCCGCAGCGTCCAGCAAGGGCGTGTCGTTGACGCTTGAGTGCGATCCGGGATTGCCCGCGTGGATCGCCGTGGATCCGCTGCGCCTGCGGCAGATCCTCTTCAACCTCGTCGGCAACGCGCTCAAGTTCATCGAGCATGGCGGAGTGCGACTGCGTGCGGATGCGCCGAGTGCCGGATGGATCCGGCTGCGTGTCAGCGACACCGGCCCGGGTCTTTCGGTCGAGGCTCAGGGCCGGCTGTTCAGACGATTCGAACAGGGCGACGACAGCGTGTCGCGGCGGCACGGCGGCAGCGGGCTGGGACTCGCCATCGTGCGGCAGCTCGTCGAGTTGATGCAGGGGCGTATGTCCGTGGAGAGCGAACCGGGCAAAGGCAGTACGTTCGGAGTCGAGCTGCCACTCCAGCAGGTTGCGCCGGAAACCAACCCTCCACCGCACGGATCCGGTTCATCGCAGCCGGCGACCCTGGCCGAGCTGGAGCAGGGCACCGGTCTTCGCATGTTGCTGGTGGAGGACGATCCCACCGTATCCGAAGCGCTCGCAGCGCTGATGCAAAGGGACGGCTTCACGGTACTCGTGGCGGTTCACGGTCTCGCGGCGATGGCCGAGCTGGATCGTTCGCGGTTCGACGTGGCACTGGTCGACTTTGACCTGCCGGGCCTCAGCGGTCTCGAACTCGCGCGCATGTTGCGCGGCCGGGGGTCGAAATTGCCGCTCATCGGAATCAGTGCACGCGCCGACAGCGGCGCCGAGTCGGATGCGCAGGCGGCCGGGATGAACCTGTTCCTGCGCAAGCCAATCGACCCCCAGGTTCTGCGCGAGTCGATTGCCATGCTGCTTGCGGGCCGCTGACCTGCGCACCGATCGGGACTCACGATTCACCTCCCGTCGGGGCTCCTGCGGCTGAGTTCATGCACGGCGTCAACGAGTACACCCACATTCCCGGGATCGACGGTCTGCGCGATGCCGTGGCCGAGATTGAAGACGTGACCCGGTCCGTCGCCGTAGCTCGCGAGCACCCGGCCGACCTCCTCGCGCAGCGCCCGGGGGTTAGCGAACAGCGCCCCGGGATCGAGATTGCCCTGCAGCGCCACGCGACCCCCCGTTCGCGCACGAGCTTCAGCGAGATCGCAGGTCCAGTCGACTCCGACGCCCTCGGCACCGCTCGCAGCCAGCGCCTCGAGATGCGTCTGGTTGCCGCGGCCGAACAGGATCAGCGGCGTCCGCCCGTCACCCTCGCCGCGCTCGAGTTCGCCCGCGATGCGCTCGAGGTGGGGAAGCGAGAACCTGCGGTACTGAGCCGGCGTCAGCGCGCCACCCCAGGTGTCGAACACCATCAGCACCTGGGCACCGGCCGCACGTTGCGCGGCAAGGTACGCGATCACCGCGTCGGTGTTGATGGCCAGCAGTCGATCGAGTGCGGCGGGCTCGTTCCAGGCCATCGCCTTGATGCGCGAGAATGTGTCGCTGCCCCCGCCTTCGACCATGTAGCAGGCAAGCGTCCATGGCGAGCCGGAGAATCCGATCAGCGGAACGCGCTCCCCGAGGGCCGCCCGCGTCACCCGCAGGGCGTCCATCACGTAGCGCAGATCGGTTTCGGGATCGGGGACGCCGAGCTTGTCCACGTCCGCGGGGGACAGGATCGGCCGCGAGAACTTCGGGCCTTCGCCATCGACGAAATGCAGTCCGAGGCCCATCGCGTCGGGAACGGTCAGGATGTCCGAGAAGATGATGGCGGCGTCGAGGTCGAAGCGTTCGAGCGGTTGCAACGTGACCTCGCAGGCCAGCTCCGGAGTCTTCGCGAGCGCGAGGAAACTCCCGGCTCGGGCACGGCTCGCGCGGTACTCCGGAAGATAGCGTCCGGCCTGGCGCATCAGCCACACCGGCGTCGCGTCCACCGGCTCGCGCCGCAAGGCCCGCAGCAGTCGATCGTTGCGTGGCACGGGCACCTTCTCCGCCGTCATCCCGCACTCCTTCCGCGCCTGGCGTGGACGGCGACATCAATGCGGCAGGATCCGGGCGCCCCACCGCAAGTCGCGGGAGCAGCAAGCAATCCTGCGCGCGCCTCACGTCGACTCATCGATAGCCTTCCGGAACGTCGATTCCACGGGTGAACATCACCTTGAACCCGCGCCCGGTCTGCTGTGCGCGAAGTTGTTCGAGCGCCGTTTCCGCCGACTCCTGGTCCAGGAATACCGAGCGCTTCATCGACGAGCGCGCCCCGAGCCGACCCCATTCGCGCACCAGCAACCATCCGCCGAACAGATCCTGTTGCAGTGTGAGCTGGAAGAACCTGGGCGCCTCGCCGACTGTCGGCGGTTGCTGCATGTAGATGCGCATGGGCAAAGTGTAGCCGACGGCACACGCGCTCAATCCGCCGCGAGCACGGCACGCACTGCGGCGTCAGGCACGCCGGATGCGACCTCGGCGCGCCCGACTCCGCGCCACAGCACGAATCTGAGTCCTTCGCCGCCGGCCTTCTTGTCCAGGCGCATCGTGTCCATGACCACGTCCGTGTCGATGCCGGAAGGCCACCTCGTCGGCAGGCCGACCGCGCGCAACAGCGTCGCGAGACGCTCCGCGTCCGCGACGGTGCCGAGACCGAGCGCGGCGGACAATCGCGCCGCCTGCATCATGCCGATGGCCACGGCTTCACCGTGAAGATACGACTCGTAGCCGGTGATCTGCTCGAGCGCATGCGCGAATGTGTGGCCGAAATTCAGCAGGGCGCGAGGTCCCGATTCGCGTTCGTCCAGCGCGACGATCCGCGCCTTGTGCGCGACGCTGGTTTTCACGCCGTGGGTGAGAGCGGCGGACTCGCGTGCGAGCAGCGCCGTTGCGTTCGCTTCGAGCCAGGCAAAAAATTCCTGGTCGCCGATCGCACCGTACTTGATGACTTCGGCCAGGCCCGCGCGCAGCTCGCGGTCCGGCAGCGTCTGCAGCGTTGCGAGATCAGCGAGCACCAACGCGGGCTGGTGAAATGCGCCGACGAGGTTCTTGCCCTGCGGCAGATTGACTCCGGTCTTGCCGCCCACCGCACTGTCGACCATCGCGAGCAGGGTGGTGGGCACCTGCACGAAACGCACCCCGCGCATCCAGCAGGCGGCGGCGAAACCCGCGAGATCGCCGACCACCCCGCCGCCGAGCGCGATGATGGTGCCGTCGCGCGTCATCCTGGCTTCGGCGAGCGCGACGAACAGGCGCTCCGCCGTCGCCAGCGATTTCTGCGATTCGCCGTCCGGCAACACCAGCACCGTCGCCAGTTCCGGCAGGGTGGCGAGCAGGGGTGCGAGGTACCAGCGCGCGACGACATCGTTGGTGACCACGAGCACGGGGCTCGACTTCGGCAGCAGGTCCCGCCAGCGCGCGGCATCGCGCAGGATCCCGTGCCCGATGCAAACCGGGTAGCTGCGGGCGCCCAGCTCGACTTCCACGCGAGTGCCGGCCGCCGCGGGTGCTGCTGCTTCGTGCTCAGCCACCGACCGC
>JBGTIG010000085.1:0-2623 GCA_041745755.1 Lysobacterales bacterium | reverse complement strand
CGAGGGCAATTGTCGGTCAGCGCGACGCATGAAGCGCTGGAGGAGACGATGCGCGTGCTCGATGCCACGACGGGGCCGGCGTGGCTGATGGAGCGTCTTCGGGGAGACTATTCGCGTACCGGCGAGGACCTGACCATCGTCGAACTGTCGGTAACCGGCGACTCCGGACTCATCGGCAAGGTGGTGAGCAACGCAAACCTCGCGCAAATCTACAACGTCGCCATCCTCGGCGTTCACGACGCACGGCGCGCGTGGCGCGGTGCCCGGCAGGCCGACGCCGGCGCTGCCTTCGAAGCTGCCTTCGGCGAGGGCGACATCATCCTCGCCAGCGGTGCCATGCCGGACCTGCAAAGACTCGCCCGGTCCGAGAACCTGCTGGTGCTGGAAGGCGCCAGGGAACTGCCGCGCACCGCCAAAGCATCGCTTGCGCTCGCGATCATGGCGGGCGCGGTCGTGCCCGCCAGCATCGGCCTGGTGCCGATCGCCATCTCCGCGCTGGGAGGAGCCATCGCGATGCTCGTGACGGGCTGCGTGCGCCTGGACAGGATCGGGCGCGCTCTTTCCGCCAAGGTCATCGTTCTGGTCGCGGCGAGCATCGCGATCGGCCGGATCGTCCTCGAGAGCGGGGCGGCGGAATGGCTGAGTGGGCTGTTCGCGATCGGGCTGCGATACCTGCCCGCCGCCGGGGTACTCGCGGCGGTCATGCTGTTCGTGACCGTGCTCACCAACTTCGCGTCGAATACGACTGCCGCTGCCGTCGGCACGCCGATTGCGTTCAGTCTGGCGGAGAAGCTCGGCATTCCGGTCGAACCGCTGGTGCTTGCGGTGCTGTTCGGCTGCAACCTCTGCTACGCGACGCCGGTCGCGTATCAGACCAACATGCTGATCATGTCGGCGGGCGACTACAAGTTCGGCGACTACACCAGGACCGGGCTGCCGCTGGTGGCGATCATGGTCGTCACGCTGTCGGGGCTGCTGGTCTATCGTTACCATCTCTACTGAAGTGAAGCCCTGCCACTGCGATGGCTGCGTCCGACCCGCGTGCCGCCGCGCCACAGAATGCCGGAGCCCCCACCCCCCGGTCCGGAGCTCCACCCACCTCCCGTTCGTGGTGAGCTTGTCGAACCATGAACGGCAGCGCCCACCTCCCGTTCGTGGTGACCCTGAGCCTGACGAAGGGTCGAACCATGAACGGCACGTCCCAGTCAAGGCGTTGTGTGCGCAGAACCTCGTTCTTCGATGAGAGATCTATCCAATGAACGCAAAGTCACTGCTTGAATCGGCGCTGCAGTTGCCGCCAGCCGAGCGTTTTGAACTGGTCGACGAGCTCATGCACAGCCTGGATCGCCCCGATCCGGAAATAGACCACGTGTGGATCGAGGAAGCGGAAAGGCGGCTGGCGGCTCATCGCGCCGGGTCGGTCAGGGGGATTCCCGTCGCTGACGTGATCGGCGATTTTTAATGCGTGTCGATTTTTCGCCCGAGGCGAAGCGCGAGTTCGATGAGGGTGAGCGCTACTACGCACGTCTGGTGCCGGGCTTGGGGACGCGATTCCGGGCGGAAGTCCGCGCGGCACTGATGCGACTGCGCAACTGGCCATTCGCAGCACCTGTCGAACGCGGTGTCATACGCCGACTGATGCTCAATCGCTTTCCATGCAAATTGCTGTATTCGGTCGAAGCCGAATACATCTACGTCATCGCCGTCGCGCACCTGCACCGCATCCCGGAATACTGGATCGAGCGCAATCCGCAATGACCACTTTCGCGCCGAAGATCTACCAGCAACAGGTTCTCGACACCGTTGAGGCTTGCTTCATGGCCTGCCACCAATCGCCGTCACCCTCCATCGACTTTACCGCCGCCACCCAGCGACTGTGGGGACGCGGCAACGCCGGCTACAACTCTGGCTCCGGGCCCTGCTGCCGTCCGGCGGACAACGCCGGCTTTGGCTCGACGGCCCGCTGTGATGGCTAGCCGGAGACCGGGGTTGAACGCAGTTCCACGCACTCGCGGACGCACACGGAAGCGACGGGCAATCCGAGGTCGCCACTCCGGCGCAGCATGCCGCCGCTGAGCCCTGGGGTCTGGTGGCGATGGCTGCGCCAGTGGCGCCGCGAGCATCTGCACGTCGACCGCGCGGCCGTGCTGGAGCACGTCGACGAGGCCGGCGCCCTTGGCCCACGCTATGCATTCATGACCGTGATGTCCTGCGGCATCGCGATCCTCGGCATGCTGCAGAACTCGGCGGCGGTGATCATCGGCGCCATGCTGATCTCGCCGCTGATGGGGCCCATCGTCGAGATGGGCATGTCACTCGCCACGCTGGACCTGCGCAATCTCCGGAGCGGATTGCGGACGCTTACGCTCGGGGTTCTGGTCTCAATTGCCACCGCGATGCTCGTCGTCGTCGCGTCGCCCTTGCAGGAAGCGACGCCCGAGATCCTCGCGCGCACGCAACCCACACTTTTCGACCTGCTGGTGGCGGTTTTCTCGGGCCTGGCGGGCGGCTACGCGACCGTGACGCGCAAAGGCGAAGCCATCGTGGGCGTCGCCATCGCGACTGCGCTGATGCCGCCCCTGGCGGTGATCGGATTCGGGCTCGCAACCGCCAACGCACAGAT
>JBGTIG010000084.1:0-1909 GCA_041745755.1 Lysobacterales bacterium | reverse complement strand
GCGAGTTGATCGAACGCGGTTCCCAATGCGACGCCGATGCCGGCGCCAATCGCGATGCCGGCGCCAGCGTGCGAATCACGCTTGGCGGGCTTCTGCTCGTTGCTCATTCGAGATCTCCTGCAGTGCTCGGTTGTTGATGGTTGGCAGGTCAGTCGACAGGTGAGGCGACCGCACCTGTGGCAGAAGGCAGGGCGCTCCGACGCCGATGCGGGTGGACGCTGCCTGCGCGGTCGCGGGAGGGCGTGACTTCACGCTACGGCTCACTGTCGGCCGCCCCGCTATGCGTGGGAGCGCTTGCGGCGAGCCAGCCACTGATGCCGGTCGCCAGTACGTGCACCCGTTCAAAGCCCATGGCACGGGCGCGACGGGCGGCTTGCGGCGCTTTGGCGCAGAGGAAGTTCGAACAATAGAACACCAGCCGCGAGCGAATGTCTGCAGGCAGGTCGGCACGGCCGAATCGTTGCGGATCCAGGTGCCGCGCTTGCGGGACTCGCGCGCGCTGCCAGCTTTGCAGGGAGTTGACGTCGAACACCTGAAGGCCAGGTTCGTCGAGCAATGCCTGCAACGCTGCGGGGAAGATCAGCCGATACCCGAGCGCACGATTCAGCATCGCCACAGGGCCACGCTTTCAGCGGGGAATTTCATACGGAGGCCGCTCAAGTTCACAGTGAGATGCAGTCTGCCATACGATTTTTGGAGCACAACACGGCAAAGGCGACTATCTTTTATCCACTTTTCGTATGGATTGAACGCACGTGTCCGACCTTCTGGCCTGGTATCGGAGCTATTGCCGCGTTGTGGAGACCGGCTCGTTCAGCGCGGTTGCGGCCGAGATGGCGACTTCCCAACCGACGATTTCCCGGCATGTCGCTGCGCTCGAACGCCAGCTGGACACGCTACTGCTCCTGCGCAGCACGCGCGCCCTCACGCCTACGGAAGAAGGCGCGCTGTTCTACGAGAAGGCGCGCGCGGTACTGGCGGCGGTGGCCGATGCCGAGGACCTGGTGGGTCGCAGGCGCGCGGCGCCGAGCGGTCAACTCCGCCTGGCCTGTCCCGTGGTGTTCGGCCGCATGCACCTGCTCGAACCTCTCTGTCGATTCCTGCGAGACCATCCGCAGCTCGGCATAGATCTGGTCATGCGCGAGGAATTCGCCGACCTGGTCGAAGAAGGTTTCGATCTCGCCATCCGCATCGGCGACCTTGGCGAAACCGGACTGGTGGCGCGCTTGATCGGCACGACGCGGCGCGTGACGGTGGCCTCGCCGGCGTATCTGGCGGCCCATGGAACACCCACCCACCCGCACGAACTCGCACAACACGACTGCGTACTGTTCACGCGGCTCGGCAGCGGCATGGTGTGGCACTTCGACGGACCCACGGGCGCGCTGTCGGTGCCGGTCAGTGGCCGCATGCGCAGCAACAACTCGGAAGCCGTGCGTGCCGGCGCGCTCAACGCGCTGGGCGTCGCGGTGTTGCCGACCTGGCACTTCGCGCAGTATGTCGAGGCTGCCGGACTGACCCGGATACTGATGGACTACGAGCCGCGGCCACTGCCGATCCATGCGGTGTATGCCTCGCGACGGCATCTATCGCCGAAGGTACGCGCGCTGATCGACTTCCTTGCCGACGAGTTTGCGCACCACGCGACCCTCGCTCCCCGACCCGAAACAGGAGCCGGGCTGCCGTTCCCGTCGATCGAACCGTGACGAGCGGCGGCTTTCGGCCAAAAGCGGACGTTCGAGATCTGCTACGCAGGCGAAAGTCAGTCGGCGCACTCCCTACCGCTCAAAGTGATCTCGTTGGCCTCAGGCCAACATCCCGCGAAGTACGTGACCGGCGCTGCCTCGCGATTGAGTGCTTCGACGAGAAAGCGGACTGGTAGCGAATTCGGCGCGGAGCAGCGTCTGGC
>JBGTIG010000083.1:0-4515 GCA_041745755.1 Lysobacterales bacterium | reverse complement strand
GACCCGATCGAGCACTGGATCGGCAAGGAGATCGGCCGTTGGCGCATCACCGGGTTTCTGGGACAAGGCGGCATGGCCGCCGTGTTCGCCGCCGAACGCACGACGCCACCGTTGCAGAGCGGCGCGCTGAAGCTCATGCAGCGCGGATTGTTCACCGATCTCGAGCGCGAGCAGTTCCGGCGTGAGCAGGAGATCCTCGCGCGACTCGAACACCCGGGCGTGGCTCGCCTGATCGATGCGGGGCTCAGTGACGACGGGATTCCGTTCCTGGTGATGGAGCCCGTCAGCGGGAACGCCATCGACCGCCATGCGCAGGAAGCCCGTCTCGACCTTCGGCAACGCATCGAGCTGATCGCGAAAGCCTGCGACATCGTCGCCTACGCGCAGCGCGCACTGGTCGTGCATCGTGACCTCAAGCCCGAGCACATCCTGATCAATGCGGAAGGCGGGATCAAGATCCTCGACTTCGGCATCGCCAAGCTGCTCGGAGAGGAGCGGCTGACGCAGACCTTCGCGCGCCGCGGGACGCCACGCTATGCCGCTCCCGAACAGCGCAGCGGTGGCCTGGTGACGACCGCCACCGATGTGTACTCGCTCGGACAGATCGCGCGGGAGTTGGTGGAGAGCTGCGAATCGCGAGTTCCACGCGACCTCGGTGCGGTGCTGGATCAGGCGTGCAGCGCAGCGCCCGAGCAGCGTTATTCATCAGCGGCCGAACTGGCCGCCGACCTCCGGCGCTGGCTGGGGCAACGGCCGGTGCATGCGCGCAGCGTCGGACCGTTGCGGCGGGCGGCGAAATTTGTCGTACGCCACTGGATTCCGTCCGCCGCACTGACGGCGGTGATGCTGAGCCTGCTGCTCGGCGTGATCGCGGCGCGACGCGAAGCAGCCCGTGCCGATGCCTCGGCGATTGCGGCACAGTCCGCGCAGCAGCAGGCCGAGTCGGCCTTGGCGCGCGCCCAGTCACTCAATGAGTTCATCGTCGGCCTGTTCCGCGCCGACATTGCCACCGTGCCGCGAGACCAGATGCCAACCACGCGACAGATTGTCGATGCCGGCATCGTGCGTGCACGCGATCCATCGTCGGGCGGCCCCGCGATGCGGGCGGAGTTGCTGGTCACGCTATCGCAGATCCTGCGGGCACGCGTGAAACTCGACGAGGCGGCCGCTCTGGTCGACGAGGCCCTGGTATTGGTCGAGCCCATTGCCGAGGAAAACCCGGAACTGTTCGCGGACGCCCTGATGTCGCGCGCGGCGATAGAGGATTCGCACCGGCGGTTCGATGCGGCGAAGCCTTATGTGGAGCGCGCAGCCGCATGGACCGCGCGCACCATTCCGGGCAGCAAGCTCGACTTCGAGGCCCGCCGCGAGATTGCGCGCAACGCGCTGGGTCGAAAAGACCTGGTCGTTGCGCGCGCGGGATTCGAGTTGATCGACGCCGAACTGGCGACGCAGGCAAAGTTCCCCGACCTGCGCCTCAAGGTCGCAACGGACCTGGCGATCCTCTATGCATACGCAGGCGAGATGCAGCGCGCCACGCGATCGTTCGAGAGCGTGTTGAAGCTCAAACGCGAAATCGAAGGTACGTCCACCGCATCGATTGTCAGCGCCCTGAACAATCTGGCCAGTGCGAGAGCACTGATCGGCGAGTTCGAGGAATCGGAGCGGCTGCTGGATGAAGCGCTGGGTCTGTTGGCGCAACTCGACGGGACGCCGCTGCAGGTGCGTGCTGCGGTTTGGTACGCCAAGTCAGAGAACGCCCAGCGAGTTGGACGATTCGAAGAAGCGCTGGAGTTGGTGGCAACCAGTGCCGAGTTCTGGCGCCAGTCCATGTCGTTGTCGAGCGTCGACGACGATTTTCTTCTTCCCTTCTACCGCGCGCAGATATTGGCTGACGCCGAGCGGCGCGAGGAAGCCCTGGCCGAGCTCGACCGCGCCTCGGCGCGCATGGCCGGTCGGCAGGATGTGCGACCCTCGCAGCACGAGTGGGTGTCGGTGACCCGAGCCCGCCTGCACTGCGAAGTTGGTGACGCCGGGCGCGGCGCGGCGCTGCTCGCCGCCGTCCCGCCGCCCACGACCGCACTCCATTCCGGATCGTCACTGGATGTGCGCGAAGCGCTGGCACGTTGCGCGCTTGCCCGCGGTGACGCCGCCGCCGCGCTGAACTGGATCGGCACCGAAGGTTCCCTGATCGAACATCCGGAAGCGATCGGCATGGCGGCGGTGGACGCACGTCGTCGAGTGCTGCGCGCCGAGATCCTGCTTGCGCAGGGCAACTCCGAAGCCGCACGCCACAGTCTCACGGCAGCGAAGGCCGGGATGGATGCGATTGGAGTGGTGGCAACGCATCCCGTGCGCGGCGCAATCTCGCGCCTGGAAGCGGAGACAGGCGAGTCGTAGGAGGGAAGTCTCAGGAACGCATCCGCGCGCATGCGCTGAACTGATTCCTCGCGCGCTTCATGCATCGCGTGCTGAGCTGTTGACTGCGAGCCACCGCCAGCCCGCTACCGCCGACGCGCGCGCTGACCTTGCTGCGGTAAGTGCAGCAGCGGCACTTCGCCATTGATTGCGAGGCTCGCCTGCGCATCCGCGAGATCAGCGCAGCGCAACTCGACCTCTACCGCCGGGCACAACCCGACCGCGCCGAGAGCCGCTCGGCTCTGTGGTGACAATTTCCATTCGACGCTCAGTCGAATCAGCGACTTACTGCGCCAACTGCGGAACCCTGGGGGCTCAAGTCTTGTTGGGCTGACTGCCGCCCATGTCGGACTACGCAAGCGAATCGCGTCTTCCAGAGAAGGTGGTGTGGCCACCAGATCGACATCCGTAAATGGAGGACAGATTCCATGCCGACTCGAACGTCTGCAAATCCTATGCACGCCGCCGGCGTCGCAACGACGATTGCGCGCTCAAAGACCCCGAATTCAACAACCACTTATGCTGCTCCGGAGATCAGATCATGAAGCGCATCACACTGTCATTGTTGGCCCTCTTCAGCGCTGGATCGGCTCTGGCCGTGGATGGCGTTCTCGAGATCAATCAGCTTTGCGTCGCAAACGGGTGCTTCGCAGGCGACGCACCCGGATTCCCGGTTACGCTGGCGAACAACCGGAGCTACCGCCTGACCGGTCCTCTCAACGTGCCCGACGAGAATGCGACCGCAATCCTGGGGAACGCCGACCTGGTTACCGTCGATCTGAACGGGTTCACGATCAGCGGGCCCGTCAACTGTTCCGGAAGCCCCGTAGCGAGCTGCAACTTTGCCAGTGGCACCGGCGTGGGCGTAAGGCTGAACAACAGCACCAACAACTCCGGCTCCACGGTCAAGAACGGATTGATCCAGGGCATGGGAGGTTCGGGCGTCGTTTGCATCAACTGCACGATCCTCAACGTTTCATCGCGATCCAACCGCCTCGTGGGGCTGAATCAAGTCGATGGAATTATTTCCGGGAGCAGCGCCATTTCCAATGGCTCGATAGGGATCCTCTCGAGCGGTCTGGTTGAGAATTCAATTGCGACCGACAATGGGTCCGATGGGTTCTTCCTGGCAAATGGGCTTGTTCGTGGCAGCCTGTCGCGCCAGAACGGCGGTGATGGCTTCGACTGCGCAACCCTCAACTGCACCGCGCTCGACAATGTCAGCTACGACAACAGCCTTTTTGGCTTTCGCTTTCCCGCTTCTTCGGCCACCACCCGGTCGTCGTTCGGGCGCAATAGCAGCTACGACAACTTCAGCGGTGCCGTCTCGGGATTTGCGCTGCAGCTGGACAACAACCGCTGCAATGCGGCGCTGTGCCCCTAAGGCACGACGATGATCAACCTCAACAGTTGTTCAAGGAGTTTGGCCTGCGTGCTATTGAGCGCAGCCTGGTTCGCGACCCCACCGCTGCATGCACAGACCCCCTCCACGCTGACTGAGGTCCGTCTTGTCGGCGATATCCATCAAACGATTCCCTTCCAGGGCGGGGGCACCGTGTTCAGTGATGACGACGGGTTTTTCGTTATCAACCCGGCCACAGGCACCGGCCAGGCCTTCAGCGTTATCGGGCCACAGCCGCACGTGGGGATCGACGGATACGCGAACGTCCCATCCGGTGGTGCGTGCCCGGCCGCGGAATACTTCTCCGTCGACGGCTGGGCCGATGTAACACCGCTGGTCAGAGTCCGTGCAGCCGACGTGTTCTTCCTGTTTGGCAAGGTGCTCGACGCCGCCGCCGCCGGTGTACCCGATGGGGTCAATGTCGACGCCGTCAGCGTTGACCCGGTCACCTGCGACTTGGTGGTTTCGATCGACGTGGTCGCAACGCTGGGCGGTACCGTCTACAAGCCCGACGACCTGATCCGCTGGAACGGAACGGCGTTCAGCCTCTACCGTGCCCTCAACTTCGGCGTGAACATCGATGCGTTGCACATCATCAGCGACACCCGCTTCCTCTACAGCATCGACTCCGATGGCATGGTCCCGGGCCTGGTTGTCCAGGACGATGACGTGATCGAATCGATTCCGAACGGGCT
>JBGTIG010000082.1:0-2188 GCA_041745755.1 Lysobacterales bacterium | reverse complement strand
CGAGATTGCCGCACGACCCTTGTTGCGCAGCGGCGACCTGCTCGAGTTCGTACCGGGACTTGTCGCGACGCAGCACTCCGGCAGCGGCAAGGCGAACCAGTATTTCCTGCGCGGGTTCAACCTCGATCACGGTACCGACTTCGCCACGTCGGTCGACGCGATGCCGGTCAACATGCGCACCCACGCGCACGGCCAGGGCTGGACCGATCTCAATTTCCTGATTCCCGAAACGGTGGAGCAACTCACCTACCGCAAAGGCACGTACTACGCCGATGTCGGCGATTTTTCGTCAAGTGGCTCCGCGCGCTTTCATGTCGCGGATCAATTGCCGCGCGGCCACGCCGAAATCACCCTGGGCGAATTCGGATTCCGGCGCGCGGTAACGGTGGATTCCATCGCGGTTGGCAGCGGCGGCCTGCTGTACGCCGCAGAGTTGCAGACCTTCGACGGTCCCTGGGACGACGTCGACGAGGACGTGGAAAAGGTGAATGTGCTGTTGCGCCACAGTATGGATCTCGGGTCCGGCCGTGCGCACTTCATGTTCATGGGCTATGACAACGCCTGGAACTCCCAGGACCAGATTCCCCAAAGGGCGGTCGACGCCGGACTCATCTCTCCGTTCGGTTCGATCGACACCAGCGTGGGCGGCGAATCGTCGCGCTACAGCCTTTCCGGCGGCTGGAAGGGCGCGGCATGGGGCGGCGAGCTGCGCGCTGAGTTCCATGCGATCGATTCGTATCTTGATCTCTTCTCGAATTTCACCTATCTGCTGGACGACCCGGTCGACGGCGACGAGTTCGAGCAGCTCGACGACCGGCGCATCTACGGATTCGAGCTTTCGCAGCAGTGGCAACACGGGCGCAGCCGCTGGCGCGTCGGCGCGGAAGGCCGGTTCGATGACATCGCACGGGTGGGGCTGTTTCGCACCCGCGACCGCCGGCGTCTGCGCACGGTACGCGAGGACGCGGTGGAAGAAGGCAGCCTCGGCGTGCACGTGGCCAACGAGCTCCGCTTCAATGATCGGTTCCGGACCTACGTCGGGCTTCGCCACGATCGCTTCGCGTTCGATGTCGACTCAAAATCGCTGGCTGCAAACTCCGGCAGCGCCGACGACGCGGCGACGTCGTTCAAGTCGAGCATGATCTTTCAGCCCATGGACGCGCTGGAGCTCTATGCAAGCTATGGACAGGGTTTTCATTCCAACGACGCGCGCGGCACGACCATCCGTTTCGACCCGGAAAGCGGAGAGCCCGTGGAAAAAGTCGACGCGCTGGTCGACTCTGACGGTGCCGAACTCGGTGCGCGCGTGTACTTCAGCGACCGGCTTCAGGCGACACTTGCGGCGTGGACGTTGCGCCTGGATTCGGAACTCCTCTTCGTGGGCGACGCCGGCAATACCGAAGCCGGCCGCCCCAGCGAGCGCGATGGCGTCGAACTTGGGCTCTACTGGTTCGGCAGCGAGAATTTCAGCGCGGACATCGAAGCGTCCTACACCGATGCCCGTTTTCGCGACCACGACCCGACAGGCTCCGATATCCCCGGATCCATCCCGCTGGTGGTGAGCGCCGGCGTCATGGCCCGATCGGATGCCGGCTGGCTCGCGAGCGCGCGCCTGCGGCACTTCGGTGCTTACCCGCTGATCGAGGATGGCAGCGTGGAGTCCGACGGTTCAACTGCCGTGAACCTGCGTATCGGTCGCGAGTGGGAGCGCCTCGGGCTCTACCTCGACGTGTTCAACCTTCTGGACAGCGATGACCACGACATCGACTATTTCTACGCCTCGCGACTGTCTGGCGAACCTGCGGAGGGCGTGGATGACATCCACTTCACGATCTTGCAGCCGCGGAGCGTCCGCCTCAGTCTGCGTTACAACTTCTGATCTCTCCGGGGGATGTCCCGCGAGTCGCCCTGGCCGTGGCTCGCGGACCGGTGTCGGTGTCATTCCCGCCGGGTCCTGCCCGCTCCCGCAGTTCGGTGCTAGCGGCGAGGCAGGATGCGGCGCTGGCGGACGGTCTCGAAGAGGGCGACACCGGCGGCCACCGAGACGTTCAGGCTTTCGGCGCCCGCGTGCATGGGAATGTGCGCGAGATGATCGCAGCGTTCGGCGGTCAGCCTGCGCATGCCCTCGCCTTCGTTTCCCATGACCAGCGCGACCCGGCCGCGCAGATCCATGTCGAACAGTGCACGC
>JBGTIG010000081.1:0-5436 GCA_041745755.1 Lysobacterales bacterium | reverse complement strand
CCGTACATCGTCCTGCGGGGTCTCTCGCACTTCGCGCAACTCGATCGACACGACGATCTCGCGCCTGACTCCTGAGCGCATCCCAGCACCTACAATCGCGGTTGATCACTCGCGCGGATCCGCATGTTCGTACGTTTGCTGATGCTGCTCTTGCTCGCGGCCAATATCGGCGTCGCGACCTGGCTGGTGCTGGCGCAACGCCAGCCCGCACCGCGCCTGCCGATTGCCGATCCGGGGGTGCCTCCTCTGGTGCTGGTCGCCGAGCGCGAGCAGGCGGCATTCGCGCAGGCGCAGGCATCGAATCCGGGCAGTCCGCCCCCTGCTCAACCCGCTGGCGGCACGGTTGCCTGCACCAGTCTCGGTCCGTTCGACAACCAGGCCGATCTGCGCGCCGCGATAAACGTGCTGACGCCGCGCGTCGAACGCATCCAGTTCCGCGAAACCGCGCGCACCCAGTCGTACGGTCATGTGGTTTTCCTGCCGGCTCAGCCCACGCGCGAGGGGGCGCTTGCGTTCGCGCGGCAGCTGTCGGCGCAGGGCGTTCGCGATTACTACGTGGTGTCTTCGGGCGATCAACAGAACACGATTTCGCTCGGCCTCTTTCGCGACCGCTCGAACGCGGTCCGGCGCCGCGCCGAACTGGCCGGACTCGGATTCGATGCCGAGATCGCCGAGCGGACCGAGACGCGACCCGAGTACTTTCTGGATTACGCCGAAGCTGCCGCGCGACCGGTCGACTGGCGCGCGCTGGTACCCGACACGCGAGAGGTCGGCGAACGCGGCATTCCCTGCTTCTGACGCCAACCCGGCAGCCGCGGCTACAATCGCATGCCCGGGTTGATGCGTTGCGACGCGGTCAGCGACGTCCGGCGAGTCCAGGAGGGGCTCGTCCGGGGCAGCCCGAAGTGTCCGGTGCAAGGACGCACCGCCCGCGCAGCGGGAGCCGACTGCGGACCGCGTCCGCAGTCAGCGACGTCTGGCGAGTCCAGGAAGGACTCGTCCAGGGCAGCCCGAAGTCTGCGGTGCAGGGATGCACCGCCCGCGCAGCGGGAGCCGACTGCGGACCGCGTCTGCAGTCAGCGACGTCTGGCGAGTCCAGGAAGGACTCGTCCAGACCAAACACCGCCGGCATAGCTCAGTTGGTAGAGCAATCGCCTTGTAAGCGATAGGTCCCCAGTTCGAATCCGGGTGCCGGCACCATCATCAAGGACCTCCGAATGCGCGAAACCTCAGTTTCCATCGATGCGGTCGTCTGGACCTTCCACGAGTCCCTGCCGGAAAAAGTCAGGGAGTTTGGACTGCTGTGGGACGCATGGCAGGCGGATCCGCCCTCGCGCGCGGCCTGCGACGCGTTTCGCCTGCTGATACACCGGATGTCGGGTGCATCGGCCGCTTTCGGCTACGAGTCGCTGGCAGAGCGCGCGGTCGCGCTCGACCGACTGCTGAAGCCCGGCGTCTGCGACGAGGAAGAACTCCCCCACTCTGTCTACCGGCGCATCGAGTCGGCCGCGCGCGAACTGCTCGATGAGCTGCGGCAACGCACACGCGAAGGACAGCCACCGGTGACACCCCGATGAACGCCGAGCCCATGACCGCTTCCGTCCAGTTGCCAGCACCGGTTCGAAGTTCCGCAACGCGCCGGGCTGTCTCCCTCATCGGCGTGCCAACCGATGTCGGTGCCGGAACGCGGGGCTCGTCGATGGGGCCGGAGGCCCTGCGCGTCGCCGGCCTGCCCGAGGCACTCGAGCGCCGTGGCCTCGACGTCCGCGACCTCGGCAACCTTGCAGGACCCGTGAATCCGTGGCGCGATCCCCGCGACGGCTATCGACATCTGCCCGAAGTGGTCGCGTGGAATCGCAGCGTCCTCACGTCGGTGTACGCCGAACTCGAGGCGGATCGTCTGCCCATCCTCCTGGGTGGCGATCATTGCCTTGCCATCGGTTCGATATCCGCGGTTGCGCTGTACTGCAAATCGCAGGGCAGGAAGCTGCGCGTGCTCTGGCTCGATGCCCACGCCGACTTCAACACGCACGACCTCACGCCGTCGGGCAACGTGCACGGCATGCCGGTTGCCTGTCTCTGCGGCATCGGGCCGCGCGAGTTGACGCACCTTGGCGGCGAATCGCCCATCCTCGACGCGTCGCAGATCCACCAGATCGGCATCCGTTCGGTCGATGCGGGCGAGAAGCGGCTGGTCAAGGAAGCGGGGCTCAAGATCTACGACATGCGCTACATCGATGAGGTCGGCATCAAGCGCACCCTGGAAGAGGCCCTGTCGGGGCTCGACGACGATCATCACCTGCACGTGAGCTTCGACGTGGACTTCCTCGATCCGTCGATCGCACCGGCGGTCGGCACCACCGTACCCGGCGGCCCGAACTATCGGGAGGCGCAACTGGTCATGGAGATGATCGCGGACACGGGACGCCTTGCCTCCCTCGACGTGATGGAGCTGAATCCTGCGCTCGACAACCGCAATGTCACCGCCGAGCTCGCGGTCGACCTCATCGAATCCCTGTTCGGCAAGTCGACCCTGATGCGCGACTGACGCGGAAGCAGGCGACAGGGGATTTATCCGTTGAAAGTACCGGCCGGCGGGGTCCTTGCCCGGTCGTAGATCCCGAGGTAAGGCGCCGGTCGATCAAGCACCCGATTCCGAAGCTGCCGCAGGTGCCGCAGGTGCCGTAGGTGCCGTAGGTGCCGAGCTTGCTCGGCACTGTGGAGCAAGCTCCGCCGCTACGGCTCGGCACTGCGGAGCAAGCTCCGCAGCCACGAATTGATGAGACACACCGTTGCCGCTTCCGGAGTGTTTCGGTTCGATCTGTCGTCAAGCCGGCGTTGACTCACCACGGATCCGGCGCGAAGGATCCGGGGAAAGCGCGCGGCTCGTGACGCGAGTAGGACGGCGGCGGCCCGGGCCAGATTCCGCGCGCGACCAGGCTTTCGTGGCGATCGTAGAACACTCGCACGATCTCGTCGGGCGAATGGCTCGCGCGCCGGAATTCCGTGGTGCTCGCAGGATCGTAACGACGATCGCCGTGTCCCGTGCCGAGCGGCGCCGCAGCGGACTGCGGGGGCGCGGAAGCGACAGCGTCGGCGGACGCCCTGGACTCCTGTTCCATCGCCGCGCCCTTCGGGCCCTGCGCGCCCTGGCGTTCGCGCCGCGATTCGTTCTTGCGCGCGTCGTCGCGACCGCCGTAACCGCGGTTTTCGTAAGCGACCGGCGGCGACCAGGGAATTGGCGGTGGCGAAACCTCGCGAAACACGGCCGCGCCGATCACGCCGAGATCGAAAGGCCGCCCAGTGCGCGCGGCATAGCTGTCCGGCAACTCGGTGAAGTAGAACTCCGCGGTCTCCTCCAGGCTCTTTCGCCAGCCGCGGATATCGACCTGCTGCCATGGCGCAAGCACATAGCCCTGTTGCGTGGGACTCGCGGTCTGCCCGCTGATCACGTTGACGCCGTCGACCGACAACACCACGAGCAACCGCTCGGCGCTGCGGTTGGCAACACGCAGGGTGTACCGCGCGCCGGGCGCGCCCGCAACCCAGGTGTCGCCACGGAATTCGGTCTGCGCAAACGGGTCGCCCCCGGGAGTGACGACCGACAGATCCACGAGATTTCCCGCGTGCAGCGGGGCGGTGATGCAAAGCAGGGAAGCGAGTGCGAGACTCAAGCGGGAGGGCATGTCGATGCTCCTTGGAAGGTACCGCCCCAATACGCATCACTGGCGATCGCGGGGTTAGCGGCCAGACCGGCAGGGCCCCGAGAATCCGGGCGATGCCCGCGCTCCCCCCAATGTGCCGCGCCCGGCGCGTCGCTGACCTGACCTTGCGCGACTACAATCGCGTGATGACCGAACATCGAAAGATTTCCCCCGCATGAAAGCGCCGCAGCGCGTCCTCACCGGTATCACCACGAGCGGCACGCCCCATCTCGGCAACTACGTGGGCGCGATCCGGCCCGCCATCGCCGCGAGCAGACGCGACGATGTCGAGTCGTTCTACTTCCTCGCGGACTACCACTCGCTGGTGAAGTGCCAGGATCCCGCGCGCGTGCAGCGCTCGACGCTCGAGATTGCCGCGACCTGGCTCGCGCTCGGACTCGATCACGAGCGCGTGTTCTTCTACCGCCAGTCCGATATTCCCGAGATTCCCGAGCTCACGTGGCTGCTCTCGTGCGTTGCGGCCAAGGGCCTGCTCAATCGCGCGCACGCCTACAAGGCCAGCGTCGATGCCAATCTCGCCAGCAACGCCGATGCCGATGCGGGCATCAACCTCGGGCTGTTCTCCTACCCCGTGCTGATGTCCGCGGACATCCTGCTGTTCAACGCGCACCGCGTTCCGGTAGGCCGCGACCAGGTGCAGCACATCGAGATGGCACGGGATTTTGCGCAGCGCTTCAATCACCTCTACGGCGCGCACTTCGCCGGTGGCAAGGCGCCGTTCGTGCTGCCGGACGCCGAGGTGGACGAGACGGTGGCGGTGCTGCCGGGGCTCGACGGTCGCAAGATGTCGAAGAGCTACGACAATACGAGCCCGCTCTGGCTCGACGCGCCGGCGCTGCGCAAGGCGATTCTCGGCATCGTGACCGATTCGCGCGCTCCGGGCGAAGCCAAGGACCCGGCAACGTCGAATGTGTTCGCGCTGTACCAGGCATTTGCGGGTGCGGACGAAACCGGGGAGATGCGCGAGGCGTTCGCGCGGGGCATCGGATGGGGCGATGCCAAGCGGAAGCTGTTCGAGCGCATCGAGCAGGAACTCGCACCCGCGCGCGAACGATATTGCGATCTTATGGACCGGCGCGCGGACATCGAGGCAATTCTGGTCTCCGGCTCGGCCAGGGCACGCGCGCGGGCCACACCGTTCATGCGCTCGCTCCGGGAGGCGGTGGGACTGCGATCGCTCGATTCCGGAATGACCGGGGCGCATGCCTCGCCACGGTCGGAGGTCAAACCCGGAAAGTCTCCCGCCTTCAAGACCTGGCGCGAGTCCGATGGCAGCTTTCGCTTCAGGCTCATCGCCGGCGATGGCGCGACCCTCCTGCAGAGCATCGCGTTCGCATCCTCCGCCGATGCCGGTCGGGGGATCGCCGCGCTCACGCAGAGTTCCGGGGCGCTCAGCCTCTCGGGTACGCAGTTGATGCTGGCTGGCGTTCCGATTGGAAGTCTCCCCGCAGGCTGTTCGATCGGGGACGTGCAACGAACCCTGTCGCAAGTGCTGGCTTGATGCGGCCCGCGGCACCCCCGGCGCATCGCGCATCGCGAGACGCGAGACGGAAAACCCCCAGCCGTCAGTGATCGGCGAGGCGGAACGTTTCGGCCAGCTCCACCAGTTGCGGGTCGAAGGCACGCGCCGCGCGCAGGTCCGCAAGTGCACGCTGATGCGCGGCTCGCGCGTTGGCGCTTTGCGGAGAGCGTCCCAGCGCCGATGCCGTCA
>JBGTIG010000080.1:0-14793 GCA_041745755.1 Lysobacterales bacterium | reverse complement strand
CGCCGACACCGCGTCGCGGAGCCCCGCGATGTCGCGGCAACCAAGGGTCGCGAACAGCACGCCACTCGCCGGATCGAGCCAGGGCAGCCAGCGCACGGGCGCGGCGTCGACGCCGAAACTCACTTCCTCCGCGTTGACGGTGAGCATGTGCGCCACGGGCAGCACCGTCGGCACTTCGTCAGCGACCAGCACGCCCTGCGCTTCCAGTTCCTTGCGCAACCGCTCCAGTCGTTCGGACGAGGTGTTGCCGAGCACCAGTCGCATGAGCCAGACCGGCCCGCCCGCATCGATGGTGACGCGATCCGCCTCGATGATGCCGAGTTCACTGCCTCCGTGCGGCCTGAACGCGGCGCCTTTCAACGCGATGCGACCGTCCCAGCGAATCGACCGGTCGACGTAGCTGAGCTCGCCGTACCAGCGGACCGCGTCGAGCACCCGAATGGCGCCGATCCGCGTGAGCAACAGCATCAGCAGCAGGAGTGTCCCGAAGAAACCCAACGCAATCCACGCCGCGGGGCGGGTTGCGATGCGGGTGTGGCGAGGTGGTGGAAACGTGCGCATGCCCCGAGACTAGCACCCGATCAGGCTGATTTTCCGTGATTTTCGACCGCCCCGCCGCTGGAAACTTCCGAGCGGCGCATGCTGCCGAGGAACTGCTCGAACAGCGCGCCGAGCTCCTGGGGCCCCGGACTCGCCTCGGGATGGCCCTGGAAGCCAAAGGCCGGAGCGTCGGTCAGGCGGAATCCCTGGAGCGATCCATCGAACAGCGAGCGGTGCGTGACCCGGGCGTTGGCGGGCAGCGTTGCCTCGTCCACCGCGAATCCATGATTCTGGCTGGTGATCGCCACTCGACCCGTGGCCAGATCCAGCACCGGATGATTGGCACCGTGATGCCCGAATTTCATCTTCGAGGTGCGCGCACCCGCGGCGAGGCCGAGAATCTGGTGACCGAGACAGATACCGAAGATCGGCGTGCGCGCCGCAATCAGTTGCCGTGTCGCTGCGATCGCGTAGTCGCACGCACCCGGATCGCCGGGCCCGTTGGCGAGCAGCACGCCGTCAGGTACCAGCGCCTTCACGTCCTGGTAAGAAGTGGTCGCGGGGACGACGGTTACCCGGCAGCCCCGCTCCGCCAGCAGGCGCAGGATGTTGTGCTTGACGCCGAAATCGAGAACCACCACGTGCGGACGGGCGGGATCATCGCCTTCCTGGCTCCGGGGAGCGAAATCCTCCGTTCCGAAGCTGCGCTCCCGCCATTCCTGCAGTGCGGAACGCGACACGTCACGCGCAAGGTCGAGCCCGCCCATGCCGGAAAACGCGCGCGCGGAGTCGATCGCCGACTGTCGATCGACGATCGCGGCACCTGCCTGCAGGCAACCGCCCTGGACGCCCGTTTCCCGCAGGCGCCGGGTCAGAGCGCGCGTATCGATGCCCGCAATGGCGACCAGGGATTCGCGGCGGAGAAAGTCGCCGAGTGATTCCGTCGCGCGCCAGTTGCTGTGGCGACGTGGAACGTCACGGACGATGAGGCCAGCGGCCTGCGCCCGCGTCGACTCGTAGTCGGCTGCGTTGCAGCCGGTGTTGCCGATGTGCGGATGCGTCAGCAGCACGAGCTGCCGCGCATACGAGGGATCCGTGAGAATCTCCTGGTAACCGGTCATGGCGGTGTTGAACACCACCTCCCCCACGCGCATGCCAGTGGCACCGACGCCATCACCTTCGAACACGGTGCCGTCCGCGAGAGCAAGCAAGGCAGGCTGGATCATGCGGTTGGCCGGAGCGCGCGCGCGCGGGATGCGCGCCAGGATCGCGGGCGGATGATAGGGGTTGCCGCCGATGACGTCACTCGAATGCTCCGAATTGCATGCAGACCATTCGCGCCCCGTAGCAGTGCAGCTTGCTGCGCTGGGTTCCCGCCTCGTATCCCGTAGCAGCGCAGCTTGCTGCGCTGGTTCCCGCGGGATCGCGCCGAGCAGGCTCGGCGCCTGCGGGTGGGGGTTCCCGCAGGACAGCCAACAACGAAGTCGGCTGCGCGCGCCCGATTGATCTGGCAGCTGATCGAGGCTACAAGAGGCCATGCCTCTGCCCACTCATCGCAACCCGCTGGCCGTTTTCATCGTCGCTGCGCTGATCCTCGGCGTAGTGGGTGCGCTTGTGGTCATTACGACGCTTCGATTTATCGAGGACAGCCGGTGGGTCGCACACACTACTGCGGCGCTATCCCAAGTGGAAGACATCGCCGCGCTGGAGGCGTCGGCGATCGCCGCGCAGCGCGGCTACCTGCTCACCGGCGACGAAGAGCGGCGCACCGCGTTCTGGGAGGCAAGGGCCCGAATGCCGGAGGAGTTGCGGGAGCTGGACGCGTTGGTTCAATACCGGCCCGCCAGAAAAAAGCTGGCCGTACTCGAACCCATACTGCTCGAGAGGATGACGCTCGCTTCCCGGGCCGTGGGCGTTTACGAGCAACAGGGGCTGGCTGCCGCCCAGGCACATATCAAAGCGAACGGCAGCCAGAAGCTTGATCGACAGATTGCAGCGCTCATCAAGGACACCCGTGCCCTCGAATGGAATTTGCTGCAGATGCGCCGCCAGAAATCGGAGCGCAGTGCGAACTGGCTGCTGATCGTCACCGTTTTCGGGATTTCGCTGAGCTTGCTCATGCTCGTCGGCGTCTATCGCGTGCTTGCAAGCGAGAATGCCGAGCGCCGCAAGTCGGAAGTCCGTCTCCGGCACCTCTCCGGCAGCATGACCGGACTCAGCAAGTACGCGGCAATGCTGCAAAGTTGCGAGGACATCACGGAACTGCTGACCATCACCCGCCACGCGATGGTGCTGCTGACCCCGTCGGTTGCCGGCACGGTCTACCTCATCCGCGCATCGCGCAACCATGCCGAAGCCGCCATGCAGTGGGGCGAGCATGCCGCCCCCAGCGGGGACCTGCTCAAACCTTCCGACTGCTGGGCAGTGCGACGCAATCAGCCTTTCTGCTGCGACGACGTGCATGCCAGCGTTGCGTGCTCTCACGTGGGGATGCCGCCTGAGGGGGCGAGCGCAGCGACGGCCTGTGTACCCCTGTCGGCCCACGGGGAACTGATGGGCTGGCTCTATTTGAGCACTGCGGAACCCGGACCGATCGCGGATTTCGAGCTGGCGTCGCAGGCCGCCGAGCAGTTTTCGCTGGCACTGGCCAACCTGCGTCTGCAGGAAGCCCTGCGGCACCAATCCATCAGGGATTCCCTGACGGGCCTGTTCAATCGACGCTATCTGGAAGAATCGTTGGCGCGAGAGATTTCCCGTTGCCAGCGCCGCAATCTTCCGCTGGTCGTGCTGATGTTCGACCTCGACAGTTTCAAGACTTTCAATGACCACCATGGTCACACGGGAGGCGACGCGCTGCTTTCGGCTTTCGGCCGGCTGCTCCAGGCCAACTCCCGCCCGGAGGACATCCCATGCCGCTTTGGTGGCGAAGAGTTCGTTCTGATCCTGCCCGAGGCCGCGCGCGACATCGGCCTCCAGAGAGGAAGAACGATTCTTTCCGCGACCGCGCAGCTCGTGGTGCAGCACCGCGGTGTTGCGCTGGAGAAGGTGACGACTTCCGCCGGAATGTCGATGCTGCCAGATCATGGAAGCACGACTTCAGCTTTGATCGAAGCGGCGGACAAGGCGCTTTATCAAGCCAAGTCCGAGGGGAGAAATCGTGTGTGCGTGGCGCCAGGCGCGCAGGACCCGGCTTCCACGATTGGCCAGCCCGCCCGGCAGCCCTGATCACGCGCCGGAACGAACCAGGGAATGGGGTCGAACCTCTCGCAATCCGACGCGCTGGACGATCCCATTCGCACCGATGCCTGGCATCGACTTTTCGAGCACGCGCGGGATGCGCGCCAGGATCGCGGGCGGATGATAGAGGTTGCCGCCGATCGGGTCATCCAGATCAGCTTGAATGCGCGGAGACTGTTCGCGCCACCACCGCGATCGTGCTGCAATACCCCTTTCGTTCGGAAGATGCGTCGCCTCCCGATGTCCATGCCCCCTTTCAACGCACCGGTTCCCGCATGACCCCGGCGAATCCGCAACGGGCCACTGGAAGGTGCGCGTGGCTGCGAAGTCCCGGCGCCGCGCGTCGATGAGCGGCACTCGCGCGCAACGTGTGGTGGTTCTTGGCGCGGGATTCGCGGGGGTGTCCTGTGCGCGCGGGCTGCTGCGGAGTGCGCAGGCGGAGGTCGAGGTCGAGGTCGTGATATTTGCGCGCGAGAACCACATGGTGTTCCAACCGCTGCTTGCCGAAGTGGCGGGCTCGGCGCTCAATCCGCGCGCGGTGGCGGCACCCCTCCGCCAGCTGCTGCGCGGCGCGATCGTTCGAACCGAAGAGGTGCAGGAAATCGACCTGGCTGCGGGCGAGATCGTGCACGAAGGCCATGACGGCCAACCCCGCAGACTGGCGTATGACCAACTGGTGATCGCCTGCGGCAACCAGGTCAACCTCAACCTCCTGCCGGGCATGGCCGCGCACGCACTTCCGCTCAAGACCGTGGGCGACGCAATTGCGCTTCGCGCACACGTGATGCAGCAACTCGAGAAAGCCGACACAGCGGACACCGACGAGACGCGCGCGAGATATCTGACCTACATCGTGGTGGGTGGCGGATTCTCCGGCGTGGAAGTCGCAGGCGAGATCAATGACCTGCTGCGTGGAACGCTGAGGTACTACCCGGAACTCCGAATCGAGGACGTGAAGGTAACGCTCGTGCACGGGCGCGAAGAAATACTCCCCGAGGTGTCGCCGCGACTCAGGTCGTTCGCCCGTGTACGCATGGAGCGGGCGGGTGTCCTCATTCGCACGGGGGTTGCAGTGGCTGAAGTCAGCGGGGAGGGGGTGCGACTCGCCGACGGATCGCGCATCGCCGGCGCGACCGTGGTGTGTACCGTCGGCACCGCGACCCAGGACGTGATCGCGCGACTACCGGTCGAGAAGACGAGAGGCAGGCTGGTCACCTTGCCGAGCATGCAATTGCCGGGACATCCTGCGGTCTGGGCCATAGGCGACTGCGCCGCCGTGCCCAACGCGTATGACGACAGCCTCTCGCCCCCGACTGCCCAGTTTGCCTGGCAGCAGGGGCCGCAACTCGCGGCGAACCTCCGTCGCGTGCTGTCTCTGCAGCCGCCGCAGCCTTTTCGCTACCGACCTCTCGGCTACGCCGCAGGCATCGGCGGTCACAGTGGCGTGGCGGAATTCTTCGGGTGGCGATTCTCGGGCTTCGTGGCCTGGTGGCTTTGGCGCAGTGGATTTCTGGTGGCCTTGCCATCGGTCGTGCAGAAAATCAAGGTCGGACTCGACTGGGCATGGGAGCTCATCGCTCCTCGAGACATCAGCCACTTCAAACCGACCCTTTCGGAACGCGTGACACGCAGGCATCTCGCGCCTGGAGAGATACTTTTCAAGAGAGGTCAACGCCTCAAAGCCTGCTACGTGATCGAGGAAGGCGAGATCGAACTGGTGGTGCACGACGGTTCGGGGGAACACGTGCAGACAGTGTTCGAGCACGGCAGCCTGCTCGGCGAGCCGAGTCTTGGCGATGCGGAAGGCGAGGACGTGTTCCTGCGCTCGCGCGGCCAGGCGGAAGTCCTGACGGTCGACAATGCGGCGTTGTCGCAGATGTCCAAGTCACTGAAATCGCTAGAGGCGCTTTTCGAGCGTGCGATCAATCGACCCAGGCGCAGTATCTGGCGGCACCATCGAAGCGCGATGGAAGCTCTCACGCAACGATCCGCCGGCGAACTGGCATCGAGCGACATGGTGGTGCTGGACGAGGCCACGCCGCTCGGCGAGGCGTTCCTCAAGCTCTCCAGTTCGCATGTGCCCTGCGTGCTTGGCACGCGCGATGGAAAACTGGTCGGATTGGCAGCACGTTCCGACATATTGCATGCGTTGAGTTGCGGCGCGGACCGCAACACGCCGCTGAGCGGGGCTCTCAACCGCCGGGTGCACAGCGCCCGCAACGATGACCGCGCCGATCGGGTAGCGGAGACCATGGCGGAGCACGGGCTTAAAGCCCTGCCGGTGGTCGACGCCGACAGCGTTCCGGTCGGACTCGTGGTGGCCGACGACGTGGTGCGTTGGGCGCTTTCTCTTCCGCGTTAGACGGGTCTCACCGTTGAGTGCAGACCGAGGGGTCGCGGTCGTGGATAGAGACTTCGGGCACAGGTTCGCGGTGCCGGGCCCCGCGCTGTCGACCTGTGCCGCGGCTCATCGATCCACGCTGAGCAGTGCGTGCAGGAGATTGTCCTGGAACGACGCGTTGCCAGTGAGCCGATCGTGGGACTCGCACAGGAAGAACGAATAGTCGAGCGGAAAGTAACTGTATTCGTGGCGGGGCACGGTCGGGTCAAGCGACTCTCGCGCGAGCAGGCTTGCCTTGGTCACCGAGCCGTCACCCGGCTCCAGCATCAGCCGCCCGTAGTCGACGCCCGGCAGCGGATGCCGAATGTCGTCCGGCCAGAGGCGAAGGACCGAGTCGCCGTCCTCCTCCTCGACCACCAGCCGCGCCGGCGTCAGCGTGCAGTCGCCGCCGAAAACGATGGGACGTACGCTCGGCCGCATTTCGGGCACGACCGACAGCGACCAGGTGAAACGGCGAGCGCGTTCGAGCGAACGTGCCATGTGCACCTCGAGGTTCCTGAAGTACGTGTCCGGATCGCCGTGTGACCTGGCGATCCGCGCGCGCACTTCGGGGCCAAAGATTCCCCATTCGAATCGCCGCCAGAGTTCGATGTCGTAGAGATCCCGATCCAGGGGTGCTCCCGTGGATGTCGATAGCCACTGGTTCAGCGCGTGGGGGAAAAGCTGGTAGATGCTCGGAAAGGTCGCGAGCACTTCCGGCGGAATCCGGCGAAAGCCGACCTTGGCCCCCTCGATGAGACTCATCACCGTGCGTACCGACCCGAAGTTCGGCGTACCGAGCAGCACCAGTCGGCGCACCTTGTTCGCGCCTTCGTTGCTGATGGGAAAGTCGTTGCCCGTCGTGACGTCGCGCGTGCCGTATCTCAAGTAGTAGCGTGCGATCAGTCCGCCGTTGCTGTGCGCTACCAGATCGACCTTGAGGTCAGGCTCGGCGTGGTCGCGTCGAATCCCCTCGATAAAGGCGTCGAGCGCGCGCACGCTGTCGACATTGTCGCGCCGCCAGTCGTAGAGGAACACGTACAGCCGCTTGCGCTGGCCCACGGACGGTTGCCCAGGGTGTCCGAGTGCATAGCCGCCGGGCCCCGCCAGGGTACGCACGATCTCCCCGTAAAAATCCTGGCCCGCCGCCGCATCGAACAGTTTGTACGCTTCCGCCCCATCAGTACGCACGCGCTGGGTGGAGGGATCGATTTCGAGCGCGAGATCGCGGAATTCGGAAAACGCCAGCCGAGCCAGAGAGCCTGGCCAGATCTCCTTTCCCGAGACGCGATCGCGGAGTTTGGCGCCGAGCACGCCGTGCACGAGCACCACCGGCGGCTGCGTCGGCGAGTCGGTGGAAGCTTCGTAGAGGCGCTCGAGGTCCGGATGGACAATGCGCCCACTGCAGCCTGCGACCGTGAGCATGCAAAGAAACAGGAAGCGGCGCATGAGTCGGACGACGCTAGGGAGCGCCGAGAAGATCGTCGATGCGGTAGCTGCCGGCGGGTCTACCGGCGAGCCAGATCGCGGCGCGGACCGCGCCGCGTGCGAAGACGCCGCGTTCGCTGACGCGGTGGGTCAACTCGAGGCGTTCCGATTCGCTCGCGAACAGCACCGAATGCTCACCGATCGATTCGCCCAGCCGCAGCGAATGCATGCCGATCTGCGCCCGGGCGATTGCGCCCCCTTCCGCGCGGGTATCGCCGATCGCCATCTCCGAAATCGGTACGCGCCGGGCCTCGGCCACAGTCTCGCCGAGGCTATGCGCCGAACCGGACGGTGCATCGCGTTTTCCGCGATGGTGGATCTCGACGATCTCGCAGTCGTAATCGGGAAGCGTGGCCGATGCGGTCGACACCAGGCGCCGGAGGACCGCCATGCCCACGCTGAAGTTCGCCGACCACATCACGGGAATCCTGCGCGCCGCCTGGTCGAGCGCGCCCTGCTGCTCCGCCGAAAGACCCGTGGTGCCCGAAACCAGCGCGCATCGCCGGCGAACGCATTCCTCGAGGACGGCGTCGAAGGCATCGGCACGCGTGAAGTCGATCGCCACATCGGCGCCTTCATCGGGCCAGCGCGCGCGGTAGCTCAGCACCGGCAGCTCGACAACGCCGCGGCCGACGCGCGGATCGCCCGTGCTCACCATCGTTCCGGTCAATTCGATCTCGGGACATGCGGCCAGCTGCGGTATCAGGGCAGCGCCCATGCGTCCGCCCGCACCGATAAGCACAACGCGAACGGGCTTGCGATGCGCCATCGGAATGCCTGGTCCATGCGGAGGAGATCACCGCGAGAATACCGAGAAATCCCCGCGTTCGACACTCGCATGCCCGCAGCCATCATTGGAACGTCGGCCGCGGCTCCAGCAACGTGCGAGATCAGGACGTGACGCGATTCCAGAACCCTCGCACCGAATCCCACCACTTGGCGTCTCGTGGTGAGTGCCTGGTCGGATCGTCGTCGAAGGTCGATTCGAACTGCTTGAGGATCTCGCGCTGTTCACGGGTGAGATTGACCGGCGTCTCCACCAGGACCCGGCAATGCAGATCGCCCGTCGCGCCGCCACGCACCGGCTTGACGCCCTTGCCCCGCAACCGGAACACGGTGCCGGTCTGAGTTTCCGCGGGGATGTCGATCAAAGCCTCGCCATCGAGTGTCGGCACGCGCAGCTCGGTGCCGAGCGCCGCCTGTGAAAATCGAAGCGGGATCTCGCACAGCAACTCGCTTTGCTGCCGTTCGAAGATGGGGTGGGGCCTGACGTGCACCTCGACGTACAGGTCGCCGGGCGCGACGCCGCGACCGCCTGCCTCGCCTTCGCCCGCAAGTCGGATGCGATCGCCGCTATCGACGCCAGCGGGAATCTTGACCTCCAGCTGGACCTCGCGTTCGACCTGGCCGCTCCCGCGGCAATCCGTGCACGGATTCTCGATCGTCTGGCCTTCCCCCGAGCACGCCGGACAGATCTGCTGCACGGAGAAAATCCCCTGACGCAGCCGCACGCGCCCCTGACCGCGGCAGGTCTGGCAAGTCGAGAGTTTGCCGTCCGCGGAACCACTGCCAGCGCAGGTCGCGCAGGCCGCGAGTCGCGCGATATCGAGCGTGCGCTGCAACCCGCTGACCGCTTCTTCGAGTTCGAGCTCGACGACGTACCGGAGATCGGAACCGCGCCGCGGCCCCTGCCTGCGGCCGCCCCCGAAAATGTCGCCGAAGATGTCGCCGAAGATGTCGCCGACATCGCTGAAACCTGCGCCGTTGCCGCGACCGGCAGCGGCCACGCCCACGTGGCCGTACTGGTCGTACACGCCGCGCTTCTCGGCGTCCGCGAGCACTTCGTAGGCTTCCTTCGCCTCCTTGAACCGCGCTTCGGCCTGCGCGTCGCCGGGATTGCGGTCCGGATGGCACTTCATCGCGAGGCGACGGAACGCCTTCTTGACTTCGTCGCCCCTCGCGTTACGCGTAACGCCAAGGATTTCGTAATAGCAGCGCTGGCTCATTCAACGGATCCGATCTGCCTTCTCCCCGTGACAACGGGGAGAAGGTGGCGCGCAGCGCCGCAAGAGGTGAGACGAAGCGCTTGCGCGCCACTGGCGCGCGGCGTGGAACGCCCGCACAGGGAAAGTGCGGGCCGGGAAGTGCCGCATGGATGCGTTCCTGCGCAAAACCCGGCCCCTCTCCCTGCCATCAGCTGGCATGCCGATGGCGTTCATCGACGCGCGAGCCCATGCCTCGCAATCGCTCCTCGTCACCCGCTCCCCGCGAGCGCGGAGAAGTAAAACTACGATTTCCTGTCTTCGTTGCCGTTGACTTCTGAGAACTCGGCGTCGACCACGTCCTCGGACTGGGCCGAGTCACTGCCCGTGTCGGCGCCGCCGCCAGCCTCCCCTGCCGCACCACCGGCGCCGCCCATGACTGCCGCGAGCGCATGCGCGGCGCTCTCGAGGGCGGAGGTTTTCGATTCAATCTGACCCTTGTCGTCGTTCTTCATCGCCCGGTCGAGGTCGGCGAGCGCCTCTTCGATGCGGGCAAGGTCCGGACCCGCGAGCTTGCCGCCGTGCTCCGTGACCTTGGCGCGGATGTCGTGCTTGAGTGCATCGGCCTTGTTGCGCGCACCCACCAGCTCCTGGAACTTGAGGTCCTCTTCGCGGTTGGCTTCGGCGTCGCGCACCATGCGCTGGATCTCCTCCTCGGAAAGACCCGATCCCGACTTGATCTCGATACGCTGCTCGCGGCCGGTCTTCTTGTCCTTGGCGGAGACATGCATGATGCCGTTGGCGTCGATGTCGAACGACACTTCGACCTGCGGCATGCCTCGCGGTGCGGGGTCGATGCCCGCCAGATCGAACTTCGCCAGCGACTTGTTGAACCGGGCCTGTTCGCGCTCGCCCTGCAGCACATGCACGGTCACGGTGGTCTGATTGTCATCGGCGGTAGAGAACGTCTGACCCGCCTTGGTGGGGATCGTGGTGTTCTTCTCGATCAGCTTGGTGAACACACCGCCGAGCGTCTCGATTCCGAGCGATAGTGGAGTGACGTCGAGCAGCAGCACGTCCTTGACCGTGCCCGCGAGCACCGCGCCCTGCACTGCGGCTCCTACCGCAACTGCCTCGTCGGGATTGACGTCCTTGCGCGGCTCCTTGCCGAAGAACTCCGCCACCGCGGCCTGCACGCGCGGCATGCGCGTCTGGCCACCGACCAGGATCACTTCGGTAATGTCGGAAACCTTGACGCCCGCGTCGGTGAGCGCGGTCCGGCAGGGCTCGATCGTGCGTTTGACGAGATCCTCGACCAGCGCCTCGAGCTTCGCGCGCGTGACCTTGTTGTTGAGATGCTTGGGCCCGCTAGCGTCGGCGGTGACGTACGGCAGGTTGACATCGGTCTGCTGCGAAGAGGAAAGCTCGATCTTCGCGCGTTCCGCGGCATCCTGCAGGCGCTGCTACGCCAGCGGATCGGTGCGGCGGTCAATGCCCTGCTCCTTGCGGAACTCGTCCACCAGGAAATCGATGAGGCGCTTGTCGAAATCCTCGCCACCGAGGAACGTGTCGCCGTTGGTCGCGAGCACCTCGAACTGCTTCTCGCCATCAACATCCGCGATCTCGATGATCGAGACGTCGAAAGTGCCGCCGCCGAGGTCATAGACGGCGATCTTGCGGTCCGCGCCGGTCTTGTCGAGACCGTACGCCAGCGCCGCGGCAGTCGGCTCATTGATGATGCGCTTGACGTCGAGACCCGCGATGCGGCCCGCGTCCTTGGTCGCCTGCCGCTGGCTGTCGTTGAAGTACGCAGGCACCGTGATCACCGCCTCGGTGACGGGCTCGCCCAGATAATCCTCGGCGGTCTTCTTCATCTTCTGCAGAATCTTCGCCGAGATTTCCTGCGCGCTCATGCGGCGGCCATCGCTGAGTTCGACCCAGGCGTCGCCGTTGTCGTGCGCGACGATTCCGTAAGGCACGAGATCGAGGTCCTTCTTGACCTCGGCATCGGTGAACTTGCGGCCGATCAGGCGCTTGACCGCCGAGACGGTGTTCTTCGGATTGGTCACCGCCTGGCGCTTGGCGGACGCGCCTACCAGCACCTCGCCGTCCTTGGTGAAGGCGACGATGGAGGGAGTGGTGCGGTCGCCCTCGGAGTTCTCGATGACGCGCGGCTTGCCGCCTTCCATGACCGCCACACACGAATTGGTGGTGCCAAGGTCGATACCGATGATCTTGCTCACGGGAAACTCTCCTGAAGATTCTTGTCTGGGTCGGGAACGCGAAACCGCGCCCGTTGCTTCTGCCAGCTGGTTGAGGAAGGTCTGCGACCTGGGAGCTGCGCACTCTGGCGGCAGCTTTTCCCGATCCGTCCACGACGCAATCTGGGGCCCGACCGCGCTGAATCAAGCTCCGCCGGCGCGCGCACCCGGGTCGGTCGCCTCAGCCCTCCGTGACCACCACGAGCGCCGGGCGGATCAGGCGATCGTTGAGGGTGTAGCCCTTTTGGAACACCTGCGCCACTTTGCCGGGACCGGCATCGCCCGCCGCAACGGTGCTCATGGCCTGGTGCCGTTCGGGATCGAACGGCTGGCCTGCTGGATCGATGGTGCGAAGTCCGTGCGACGCCAGCGTCTTTTCCAGCATGGACAGCGTCAGCCGCATGCCTTCCAGCATCCGCGGCGGATCGGCCTCGGTCGCCTCGAGCCCGCGTTCGAGACTGTCGACGATGGGAAGCAAGTCGCCGAGCAGCCGTTCCGTCCCGAACTTGCGCGCGGCCTCGACATCCCGCGCCGCCCGCTTGCGCAGGTTGTCCATCTCCGCCAGGAGGCGCAGTGATTCCTCGCGCAGGCGCAGCAGCTCGTCGATGCCTGCTGCCGCGGAATTCTCCTCATCGGCGATGTCGATCTCTCCGGCAGTGTCGACATCCGGCTCCGGCACGTTCTGCATGCAGACATTCCAAAGGTGAGCGCGCTTGCGCGCAGGAACTCGCGCTATGGGGTCGGGGCCGCCACGTTCAAGGCCTGCGAGAGGACCTGAGCCGACGCCTGCACCACCGGAATGACGCGCTCGTAACGCATGCGCGTGGGTCCGATGACGCCGAGTACACCCAATACCTTGCCGCCCGCACCGTAAGGCGCCGCCACGACGCTGCACTGCTGCAGCGACGCCAATCCCGACTCTTCGCCGATGAAGAGGCGCACGCCACTCGCATGGATGCAGCCCTCGAGTACCCGGAGCAGATCCTGCTTGCGTGCGAACGCCTCGAACAATTCTCGAAGGCGATCGACGTCCGCCAGCTCGTGCACGCCGAGCAGGTTGTTCTGTCCTGCCATCACCATGTCACTCTCGCCCTCGGTCCGGAGCGCGGCGTCGGCCAGCAGAACCGTTGCTGCCATCAATCGATCGAGTCGCGCGCGATCGCCGGACAGTTCCTTGACGAGTCGGCGACGAATCTCGTCGAGTGTCAGACCGGCGAAGTTGGAGTTGAGGTAATTCGAGATCCACTCGAGCTCGCCCGGTGACAACGGCTGCAGCAGTTCCACCACGCGGTTCTGCACCTCGTTGTCGGTGAAAACCAGGATCACCATGACTCGCGACGGATCGAGCTGAACGAAATCGATATGACGAAAGGCGAAGTGTTCGCGCCGGGGGACCGTCACCAGGCCGACAAACCGGGTGATGCCCGAAAGCATGCTCGAAACACTGGTCAGGAGGTCGGAAGTTGCCGCGCTATGGGGCAGGCACTGCCGCAGGGAGTCGAGGTCGGACTCGCAGACCGGCTGGATTTCCAGCAGCGAATCCACGAACACCCGGTAACCGCGCGGCGTGGGAATGCGGCCCGCGGAGGTGTGCGGCGCGCTGAGAAGCCCGCACTCCTCGAGATCCGCCATCACGTTGCGGATGGTGGCGGGACTGACATCGAGGCCGCACGACTGCAGCAAAGTGCGCGAACCGACGGGCTGGCCATCGCGCACGTATTGGCCCACGAGCGCACGCAGCAGGTGGCGTGCGCGCGGGTCGAGATGATGGATGTCGGGCTTGGCGCGCATGCGAGTCTCTGGGGGCGTCGGGGAATCGGGCACGGCGGAAGCGGCCGCCACTCAAGGACCACGCTATTGTTCGATCTACCCCGGGTCAATGGGGCGCGTGTGGGCTAACATCAAGCGTTCGCACTGATCGGACAGCGCTTCCAGCCCTTATGTTGCAGCGTCTTCGCGTGCGCGACTTCGCGATCGTAGATCGCATCGAGGTGGCGTTTGCCTCCGGATTCACCGTGGTCACCGGAGAAACCGGCGCCGGCAAGTCGCTGATCGTCGACGCCCTCGGTCTGATCGCCGGTGCCCGTGGCGACTCGACGTGGGTCCGGCACGGTGCCGAACGGGCGGAAATCGAAGCCGAGTTTGCGATGGCGGACTCGCCCCTCGCCTCCGGGTGGCTTCGACAGCAGGAGCTGGATGAACCCGATGGCGCCTGCCGACTGCGTCGCACGCTGCGCGCCGACGGCGGCAGTCGCGCCTACGTCAACGATCGTGCGGTCTCGCTTGCGACCCTGCGGGAACTGTCGACGCTGCTGCTGGCGATCCATGGTCAGCACGAGCATCAGACACTGCTCGATCGTGGCCGGCAGCTGCAGCTGCTCGACGCCGTCGCCGGCCACGACGAATTGCTGGGCACGGTGCGCGCCACCGCGCGGACGTGGCGTGAAGGCGAGCTCGAGCTTGACCGGCTGGCGAAACTTGGCGGCACCGATCCGGCGTTGCCCGGACTGCTCGCGTTCCAGCTCGATGAACTCGACAAGGCTGCACTCGAGCCGGATGAGTTTGCCCGGCTGATCGCCGAACATCGGCGCATCGCCCACGCGCAGGAACTGATCGAGGGTGGACAGACGGTCGCGGCGCTGATCGACGGGGAAGCCGATGGCGGTGAAGCGCAGTCGGGTGCGGCAACGCGCGTGGCGCGGGCCCTGGCCGCGGTCCAGGACCTCGTCGGCCACGACGCTCGACTGCAGGCGCTTGCAGCCTCGCTCGACCAGGCCCAGGCGGCGCTCGACGATGCCAGCCTTGAACTCGCTCGCTATCTCGATCGTCAGGAGGTGGACCCCGCCCGCCTGTCCGCGCTCGACACGCGGCTCGGCGAGCTCCACGCGCTCGCGCGCAAGCACCG
>JBGTIG010000079.1:0-1642 GCA_041745755.1 Lysobacterales bacterium | reverse complement strand
GACGCACCGCACCTCGGGCTCGGACTGTTCGTGGTGCGCTCGATCGCCGACCTGCATCGTGGCGAGGCGAGCGCGCACAACCTCCCCGACGACAGCGGCGTCGAATTCATGCTCCGCCTGCGCGGCATGCCGAGACGCCGCACTACTGCCGCTGCCTGATCCTTCCCGGCTCCGGGGAAGTGAACCCTCTGACCAGCCCGGGAGGGACCTGATCAGACCTTCCCAAGTATCCTGCGGGAGTGAGCCGCCGAGCCGCAAGCTGCCGCGCTTCCGGGCGATCGATCCGGAGGTCTACAGGTCGAGACTGCTGGGTTTCCTTGAGGGACTGGTCGATGATTCCTGATCTGCGCGCGCTGCCGGGGGGCGAGAGGGTGACCCGGGGACTACGCGACCTCGGCATCGGCGCGACGGAAACGCCATGCGCACTGCTGGTGCAGATCGGCCGGCCGCGGCTGGCGGCGGCCGGAATCGGGATTGCCTCGTGTGCGGCTGCGGGCGGGGACGCCGAGTTGCGGCTGTACGCGGAACTTGTCGCCGATCAGCAGCCCGATCCCTGCGGCCGTCACAACGCGCTGATCAGGAGGCTGGTGAGCTGCGAGTCCGCGCTCGAACAGCCCCTGGGAGCGGAGCTGCGCCGGCAGCAGGCGACGCGCGGGGGAGGGAAGCTTGGACGCTGAGCGGTTCGCGAGGTACGCGGAGGAGGGTTTCAACCGCATTCCCGTGGTGCGCGAGGTGCTGTCCGATCTCGACACGCCGCTGTCGGTATACCTGAAGCTGGCGGACGGCCCCAACACCTACCTGTTCGAATCGGTGGAAGGCGGCGAGCGCTTCCGCCGCTATTCGATTATCGGGCTGCCGGCGGCGCGCGTGTACACGATCAGGGGCCATGCGCTCACTGTCAGCGAACATGGAAGCGTCATCGAGGAACGCCATCTCGACGATCCGTTCGCAGCCATCGAACAGCTGCAGCGCGAGTTTCGCGTGCCGCGCATCGAAGGCTTGCCGCAGTTCACCGGCGGGCTCGTCGGCACGTTCGGTTATGAATGCATCGGCTGGATCGAACCGCGATTCGCCGCCGCGCACGAGCGCGACGAACTCGGCAGCGCCGACGCGACGCTGCTCCTCTCGGACGAGGTGGCCGTGTTCGACAACCTCAAGGGGCGGCTCTACCTCATCGTCCACGCGGAGCCCGCACGTCCGCAGGCCCTGGCCCGCGCGGAGCGCAGGCTCGATGAGCTGACGTTCCGATTGAGACACGCCGGACGCAGTTATCCCGAGCCGCTGGCCGGCACCGCGCTCGACGAAGGCGACTTCCAGTCGGGATTCACGCGCGCGGGCTTCGAGGCGGCGGTACGGCGTGCGCAGGAATATATCCGCGCGGGCGATGTCTTCCAGGTAGTCCTCTCGCAACGCATGAGCGTGCCATTCCGGGCGCGACCCGTCGATGTGTACCGTGCTCTGCGCGCACTCAATCCCTCGCCGTACCTTTACTTCCTCGATTTCGGCGACACCCAGGTCATCGGCTCATCGCCGGAGATCCTGGTACGCATCGAGAAGGACGAGGTGACGGTGCGTCCGCTCGCCGGCACGCGACCTCGCGGCGCGAGCCCCGAGGCCGACCACGCGCTCGCGGCGGAGCTGC
>JBGTIG010000078.1:0-6841 GCA_041745755.1 Lysobacterales bacterium | reverse complement strand
GCGCCACGCGGCCCGTCGCGTCGTGGGCCCATGCGCAAGGTCGGCAGGACGCCCGCCGCGAGCATGGCGGCGTTGACGTCGGAATAGAGTTTCTCGCAGTGGTCGAGGATCGCGCGTTCGAACAACTTCAGCAGGATCAGGCGCACATTCGGCACCAGATCGACGCCACGCAACGACTCGCGCATCATCACCGCCAGAGCCCGCGGCGCGATCGGATTGTTGTGATCGCCGACCTGATAGCCCCTGCCGGCGATTGCAGTCATGCGTTCGTTGATCGGGTGCAGGAAGCGTGACGCGAAGCCGTGTACGTTGCTGACGATCGAGGCGATCGCGATATCCTCCTCGAGATCCTCCTCGCTGACCAGTTCAAGCGACTCGCCCGACGCATCGGGCGACTCCACGGCGACGACTTCATGCCGCTCGATTTTCGCGAAGGCGAGACGCAGTGCGTCCTTGAACGTCTGCTCGACCTGGGGACGGCGTCGGCGCAGTATGCGCATGCCGGAGAAATAATCCGATTGCACTGAACTGCGATCGGATTTCTGCGCAAGTTCGAACAGGGTGTTATCGGCGATCTGCAGGACGCCGCCCACGGTGCCGGTGAGATGGCGTTCCGCGATGGCGCGGGCCTGATTGAATATCTGCTGCGCCTGGTGCGACAGCCGGTTCGTCGCGACGGTCGACTGAGTGGGAATGGGCGCGCGCTCGCGCAGCGACACGACGTTCGCCCCCGGCTTCATCGCCCCACCCTCATCTTCGACCGCATTCATCGCGGGAATCCTCGACGTGCATGCGCGAGCGTACGGGCTAAGTCTCCACTTCTAGTGTGAAGCGGTCGACAATTCCGGGGCTCGCATATGTACAGTTTCACACAATTGTGCCAACCAGGCCCGGAATTGCCCGGTCATGGCCGGCCCCGGGTCGACGTTGCCGTGGCGGCAAATGCCAATCCCGCTCCGTAGTGGCTTCGAATATCCGATCCCGGAGTTGCGGTCACCGGGGGTTCCGAGGCGTTGGGCGGAGGTCCGCTGATAAGCTCGGCGGGATGCTGATCGAACCTTCGCCGCACGCGCTTTCCCTCCACGCGCTCGACGCGCGGCGCTCGGTGCCGAGCGTGCTGCTTGGCGAACCGGGGCCTGACGCCGCACAGCTCCACGCGATGGTCGCTTCCGCGTTGCGAGTTCCGGATCACGGCCGACTCGAGCCCTGGCGGCTGATCCGGATCGTGGGCGAGGCGCGCACGCGGCTGGGCGAGGCGATCGCCGGAATCCATCGGACGTGGGATCCCGACGCGGGCGATGCCGCGATTGGCAAGGACCGGGCGCGTTTCTCGCACGCGCCGCTGGTGCTCGTGGTCGTGGCGCGCATCACCGCACCGCACAAGGTGCCCGAGATCGAGCAGATGCTTTCAGCTGGTTGCGTCGCCTACAACCTGCTGCTCGCCGCGCAGGCTTCCGGTTTCGGCGCGCAGTGGCTGACCGGCTGGTCGGCATACGACGAGCGGGTTCACGCAGCGCTCGGTCTGTCGGCGCACGAGCGCATCGTGGGCTTCATTCACATCGGCACACCGGCGGAGCCCGGCGCCGAGCGCGCACGGCCGCAGCCCGGTGCCCTGCTGAGCGACTGGCAGGGCTGAGTGATCGCGCCGGTTTCCGCAACACCCGGATTCGAGGTGCAGCTGGTCGACGCCAGCATCTACGTGTTCCGCGCGTGGCATTCGGTGCCCCCGACGATGCACGACCGCGACGGACACCCCGTCAACGCCGTGTATGGCTTTCTCGGATTCCTGCTGCGTTGGCTCGAGGCCGCGCGGCCTTCCCACGCGGCGCTGGCTTTCGACCAGTCGCTGACCAGCTCGTTTCGCAACGGGATCTATGCCCCGTACAAGGCGAACCGCAGCCTGCCTCCGGCCGAGCTCGAACGGCAGTTCGCCTATTGCGCGGCGCTTGCGGAGGCGCTCGGCCTGCCGATGCTTTCGTCTGCGGTGTACGAAGCCGACGATCTCATCGGCAGCGCCGCGCGCGTGCTGCGTGGCCAGGGTGCACGGATCACCGTGCTGACCGCGGACAAGGACCTGATGCAGGTGCTCGAGAACGAGCACGACAGCTGCTGGGATTTCGCCCGCGATACCCGGTGTGCGCGCGACGAAGTGCCGCTGAAATTCGGCGTGGCCAGTCATCAGATCGCGGACTTTCTCGCGTTGACGGGCGATCCGGTGGACAACATCCCCGGCATTCCGGGCATTGGCGCGAAGTCCGCCGCGCTGCTGCTCTCCCAGTTCGGGACGCTCGAAAACCTGCTCGCGCGCGCGCACGAGGTGCCGTACCTGCGCATTCGCGGCGCAGCCGCGATGGCCGCCAGACTCATCAGGCACGCGGACGTTGCGCGCCTGGCCCGACGCCTGACGGAAGTCCATTGCAGCGTCGCCGTCCCCGGGGATCCCGCGGCGTACCGGGTCGGACCGGGCGATCCGGCGCGGGCCACGGAGGTGCTGGACCAGCTGAAGTTCGGGCCGCTGACCCGCTCGCGGGTGCGCAAGACGATTGCACGCCTCGGCACCACGCCCTCATGACGACGTCCGCCGGCGAGGTGTTGCAGCGGGTGTTCGGGCACGCGGCGTTCCGCGGCGAACAGCAGGCGGTCGTCGAACACGTGATCGCCGGCGGCGATGCGCTCGTGCTGATGCCGACGGGAGGCGGCAAGTCGCTTTGCTACCAGGTGCCGGCGCTGGTTCGCGAGGGTTGCGGCGTGGTGGTTTCGCCGCTCATTGCGTTGATGCAGGACCAGGTCGAGGCGCTGCACCAGCTCGGCGTGCGCGCCGCCTTCCTCAACTCGACCCAGGATGCGGACACGGCCCGTCGCATCGAGCAGGCGCTGGTTTCCGGTGGGCTCGACCTGCTCTACGTGGCGCCGGAGCGATTGCTCACCCAGCGCATGCTGGACCTGCTGTCGCGGTCTCGCATCGCACTGTTCGCGATCGACGAAGCCCACTGCGTCTCGCAGTGGGGACACGACTTCCGTCCCGAATATCGCCAGCTCACGGTGCTGCACGAGCGCTGGCCCTCGGTGCCCCGCATCGCGTTGACAGCCACCGCCGACGCGCCGACGCGCGGCGAGATCGCCGAGCGACTGGCGCTCGGCGACGCGCGGCTGTTCGTCAGTTCGTTCGATCGCCCGAACATCCGCTACCGGGTCGTCTCCCGCGACAATGGCACGCGCCAGCTGCTCGAGTTCCTGTCGGCGCACCCGGACGAGAGCGGCATCGTGTATGCGTTCTCCCGCAAACGCGTGGACGCGATCGCCGCGCAGCTGGTTGCCGCCGGCAGGGACGCGCTGCCCTATCACGCCGGGATGACGGCGGTCGCGCGCGCCGATCATCAGCGACGCTTCCTCCATGAAGATGGCGTGGTCATGGTGGCGACCATCGCTTTCGGCATGGGCATCGACAAGCCCGATGTGCGGTTCGTCGCGCACGTCGACCTGCCGAAATCGATCGAGGGTTACTACCAGGAGACGGGCCGCGCCGGACGCGATGGCGAGAGCGCCGAGGCGTGGCTCTGCTACGGGCTCGGCGATGTCGTCAACCAGCGCCGGCTCATCGAGCTCGGTGACGCCGGCGAGCAACGCCGTCGTCTCGAGATCGGCAAGCTCGATGCCCTGCTCGGATACTGCGAATCCACGCGATGCCGGAGGCAATCGCTGCTCGGCTGGTTCGGCGAAGCGCACCCGGGAGATTGCGGCAACTGCGACAACTGCCTGGCCCCGCCCGCGAGTTGGGATGCCACGGAAGCCGCGCGCATGGCGCTGTCCTGCGTGTACCGCACCGGCCAGCGTTTTGGCGCGGCGCACCTCATCGACGTGCTCCGCGGGGTCGATTCGGACAAGGTCCGAAGGTTCGGCCACGACGCGCTCAGTACCTACGCCATCGGCCAGGGCACCGACGAGCGCACGTGGCGCAGCGTGTTCAGGCAGCTCATCGCCCACGGACTGCTGGAAGCCGATGCCGGGCGACACGGCGCACTGCGCCTCACGCCTGCCAGTGGCCCGGCGCTTCGGGGCGAATGCAGCCTGCACTTTCGCGTCGATCCTTCTCCCACTCGCGGATCGGCACGCAAGCGTGGTGGCGCGAACGCCGCAAGTTCGGGCGCAGGCGCCAATGCGGCGCTCGACGCGCGGTCACTGCGACGATTCGACGAACTGCGCGAGTGGCGCGCACGCACGGCACGCGAGCAGGGTGTGCCCGCCTACGTGATCTTCCACGACTCGACCTTGCGCGCGATCGCCGAGTCCACTCCGCGCGACCTGGCCGCGCTCGCGGAAATTGCCGGCATCGGCGCGGCCAAACTCGACCGGTACGGCGGCTTGCTGCTCGCATTGCTCGAGGCATCCCGGGGAGCTTTCGATTCGGCTTGACCACCGCCGGTTTCGCGGGCAGCAGGAAAGACGTGATCGGAGATTCCCCAAGGAACCTCTGAACAGGGTTCGGAGATTCCGCGATACAGGGACGTATCGCCACGAATCAATCGATTAGCGATTGATTCGTGGGAGCCGGGTTCGGACCTGCGCCGAACTCGGCGCCGGTCTGGCATTCAGGATGACTTGATCAGACCTTCCCCAATACTATCGGCGCTCGCAACTTCCGGCCGGTGGTAGCTGCCCATGCATCCGCTGATGCAGAGACTCCTGTTCGGTCTGATCGCGATCGTGGGCGCGGTGTGCCTCGCAGTCGTGGCGCTCGGTCGCGGCGAGTCGATCAACGCGATCTGGCTGGTGGCGGCGAGCATCGCCGTATTCGTGATCGCGTTCCGCTTCTATGGGCGGCTGATCGCGGCGCGGGCGCTGGGCATCGATCCCGCGCGCCTGACGCCCGCACGGCGTCGACCCGACGGGTTCGACTACGTCGCCACCGACCGCCACGTGGTTTTCGGGCACCACTTCGCGGCGATCGCCGGTGCGGGACCGCTGATCGGCCCCGTGCTCGCTGCGCAGATGGGCTACCTGCCGGGGACCCTGTGGATTCTCACCGGCGTGGTGTTTGCGGGCGCGGTGCAGGACATGGTGGTCCTGTTCCTTTCCACGCGCCGCGACGGTCGCTCTCTCGGCGACATGATCCGCTCGGAGCTCGGCAATGCGGCGGGTGGCATCGCGATGGTCGGCATCCTCGCGATCATGATCATCCTGCTCGCGGTGCTGGCGCTGGTGGTGGTGAAGGCGCTGGCGCAAAGCCCCTGGGGCACGTTCACGGTCGCGATGACGATTCCCGTCGCCCTGCTGATGGGGCTGTACCTGCGCTTTCTACGCCCCGGCCGCGTCGGCGAGGTGTCGCTGATCGGCCTCGTGCTGCTGCTCGCGTCGGTGTGGCTCGGAGGGATCGTCGCCGCGAATCCGGAATGGGCCCCGCACTTCACGCTTGAGGCCAAGACACTCGCCTTCGCGATCATTGGCTACGGGTTCATCGCCTCCGTGCTGCCGGTGTGGTTGCTGCTGGCGCCCCGCGATTACCTGTCGACCTTCCTCAAGATCGGCACCGTGGTGCTGCTTGCCCTCGCCATCTTCATAGTAGCTCCTGATCTGCGGATGCCGGCGCTCACCCGCTTCGTCGATGGATCCGGCCCTGTCTGGTCCGGCGCCCTGTTTCCGTTTCTCTTCATCACCATCGCCTGCGGCGCGGTGTCGGGGTTCCATGCACTCGTTGCGTCGGGTACGACGCCCAAGATGATCGCGAGCGAGGCCGACATCCGCTACGTCGGTTACGGAGCGATGCTGATGGAGGCATTCGTCGCCATCATGGCGCTGGTCGCCGCCTGCGTGCTCGAGCCCGGCGTGTACTTCGCAATGAACTCGCCCGCCGCACTGATCGGCACCAGCGTGGAGACGGCCGCCCAGACCATCGCCTCCTGGGGATTCGTGGTGACTCCCGAGATGTTGAGTGGCACCGCACGCGACATCGGCGAGACAACGATCCTCTCGCGCACCGGCGGAGCGCCCACGCTTGCGGTCGGCATGGCCGAAATCTTCTCGCGCGTGGTCAGCGGCGACGGCATGCTGGCGTTCTGGTACCACTACGCGATCCTGTTCGAGGCGCTCTTCATCCTGACGACCGTAGACGCGGGCACGCGTGTCGGGCGCTTCATGATCCAGGATCTCCTCGGCACCGCATACGCGCCGCTCCGCCACACCGAATCCTGGGTCGCGAATGTCACCGCCACCGCGCTCTGCGTCGGCGGCTGGGGCTATTTCCTCTACGCCGGCGTGACCGATCCACTGGGCGGCATCAACACGCTCTGGCCGCTGTTCGGCATCGCCAACCAGATGCTCGCGGCCATCGCGCTGATCTTCGCGACGGTGTGCCTGGTCAAGATGAAACGCGAGCGGATGGTGTGGGTCACGCTGGTTCCCACCACCTGGCTGCTGGTCTGTACCTTCACCGCCGGCTGGCAGAAGATCTTCCACGCGAATCCGAAGATCGGCTTCCTTTCGCACGCGCGGCTGTTCCGCAGTGCGCGCGACGCCGGGGAGATCATGGCGCCGGCGCAGTCGCTGGAGCAGATGCAGCGGATCGTGATGAACGACTACGTCAACGCGACCCTCGCCGCCTTGTTCATGAGCGTGGTGCTGGCGATGGTGTACTTCGGCATCCGCGCCGCGCTGATCGCGCGGCGAAGCGCCACGCCCACGGTTCGAGAGGTCGGTCATGCGCTGGCGGCCTGATCTCCCGGTTCTGCGCCCCGCGTTCGCCGTTGCCTGGCGACGCGCAGTGGCGCTCGCGCGCGCGCTCGGCGGCGTTCCCGACTACGAGCGCTACCTTGCCCACCACGCGTCGCATCACGCGGGGACGCAC
>JBGTIG010000077.1:0-2314 GCA_041745755.1 Lysobacterales bacterium | reverse complement strand
GACCAGCGAGTACGGCGCGGCGTCGCAGCTCGAGAAGATCGACATGATCGACTACGCCGAGCTGATCGTGCTCAACAAGTACGACAAGCGCGGCGCCGAAGACGCGCTGCGCGACGTGCGCAAGCAGTGGAAGCGCAATCGGGTCGCGTTCCAGACGCGCGACGAGGACGTGCCGGTTTATCCAACCATCGCCTCGCAGTTCAACGATCCCGGCATCAGCTGGATGTTCGTCAATCTCTGTCGCCTCCTCCGCGAAAAGCTCAACCTCGGCGCAGGCCCAGTCGCGACGGGCGTCGCTCCCGCAGGAGGCGCCCCCGCGGCAACTGGCGTTGCTCCCACTAATGCAGCGCGCGCTGATTCCACACTTCATCCCTCCCCCGCCGGGGGAGGGACCGAGGGAGAAGGTACGAGGGTCCTCACGGCCAGCGCGAAGTCGCACCCTCTCCCCAACCCCTCCCCCGGAGGGGGAGGGGCTAACAGCGTCGCGGCTGAAGTCGCTCCTGCAAACATGGCGCGCGGCGCGATCGACTGGGTACCGAGGCTCGACACGTCGCTGAAGGAGCCGCGTGACACGGTGCTGATCCCCGGCGCGCGCGTGCGCTACCTCGCCGAGATCGCGGAGCAGGGCCGCGCCATCAACGCGGCTATCGACACGCAATCCGCAACCGCCGATCGCGCGCAGGCCTACTGGCAATCGCTGCAGGACATCGACGACACCGCGCTGCCCAAAGCCCTCGACCTCTACGCAGACGATGCCCTGCTGCCCAATGACGCTCGCGCAGGTGCCGCACTTCATCCCTCTCCCCCCGGGAGAGGGACCGAGGGAGAGGGTACGAGGGTCCTCGCACCTACGGCGAAGTCGGACCTTCTCCCCAACCCCTCTCCCGAGGGGAGAGGGGCTCAGATCCCCGCGACCACGAGCGCTAATGGCGTGCCGGTCGATCGCAGCCTGCTGACGCTGCGCCAGCGCTACAACGATGCGGTGCAATCTCTCACCAGCGACTCGGTGAAGCTGCTGCGTACCTGGCCCGCGCGCCTCAAGTCAATCACCGACGAAGTCGCCGAGTACCAGGTGCGCGACAAGACCATCAAAGTCGAAAACTACCGCGAATCCCTCAGCCACCAGAAAATTCCCAAGATCGCCGCCCCGACGTATAAGAGCTGGGGCGAACTCCTCACCTTCCTGCAAAAAGAAAATCTTCCCGGCTCGTATCCCTACACCGCAGGCGTGTATCCGTACCGTCGCACCGGCGAGGATCCCATCCGCATGTTCGCGGGCGAGGGGACCCCGGAGCGCACCAACCGCCGCTTCCATTACCTCAGCGTCGGCCAGCCCGCCGTGCGCCTCTCGACCGCGTTCGACAGCGTCACGCTCTACGGCGAAGACCCGGCCCCGCGCCCGGACATCTTCGGCAAGATCGGCAACTCGGGCGTCAACATCCCGACGCTCGACGACATGAAGAAGCTCTACTCGGGCTTCGACCTCTGCGCGCCGACCACTTCGGTGTCGATGACGATCAATGGGCCGGCCCCCATGATCCTCGCGATGTTCATGAACACCGCCATCGACCAGCAGGTCGAGAAGCACCTGCGTGCCGACGATACGCGCTGGCGCGAAGCGAGCGCACGCATCGATGCGATGTTCGAAGGCAAGACCCGCCCGCACTACGCCGGGATGCTGCCCGACGGCCACGACGGACTCGGCCTTGCGCTATTGGGTTTGAGCGGCGACCAGGTCGTCGACGCGGAGACGTACGAGAAGATCAAGTCGCGCACGCTTGCCACCGTGCGCGGCACCGTGCAGGCCGATATCCTGAAAGAGGACCAGGCGCAGAACACCTGCATCTTCTCCACCGAATTCGCGCTGCGGATGATGGGGGACATCCAGCAGTATTTCGTCGAGCACAACGTGCGCAACTTCTACTCGGTGTCGATCTCCGGCTATCACATTGCCGAAGCCGGCGCGAATCCGATAAGCCAGCTAGCCTTCACGCTCTCCAACGGCTTCACCATCGTCGAGTACTACCTCGCCCGCGGCATGCAGATCGACGACTTCGCGCCGAACCTGTCGTTCTTCTTCTCCAACGGCATGGACCCGGAATACACGGTGATTGGCCGCGTGGCTCGGCGCATCTGGTCGCGCGCCATGCGCGAACGCTACGGCGGTGCCGCACGCTCGCAGATGATGAAGTACCACATCCAGACCTCCGGCCGCTCACTGCACGCCCAGGAAATCCAGTTCAATGACATCCGCACCACATTGCAGGCCCTTTACGCCATCTTCGACAACTGCAACAGCCTGCACACCAACGCC
>JBGTIG010000076.1:0-5818 GCA_041745755.1 Lysobacterales bacterium | reverse complement strand
CAGATGATCGGCCACATTGCGCAGGCCAACTCGGAGTTCCGGCATCCCTTCCTGATGGAACGCACCGAGGTCAAGCGCGTCGGCTACATCATCGTGTCGACCGACCGCGGCCTGGCCGGCGGGCTCAACTCGGTGCTGTTCCGCCGGGTACTCGCCGACATGCGCGAATGGCAGAAGCAGGGCGCCGAAGTCGAGGTAGTCACCATCGGGCAGAAGGCAAGCTCGTTCTTCCGCCGCCTCAAGCTCGACATGCTGGGGTCCGTCACGCACCTCGGGGAGAGGCCGCAACTCGAAAAGCTGATCGGCGTGATCAAGGTGATGCTCGATGGTTTCGAAACGCGGCGCACCGATCGAGTGCAGCTTTGCTACAACGATTTCGTCAACACGATGAGCCAGCGCCCGATGATCGACCAGCTGCTGCCGTTGCCCGCGAGCGAGGAGCTGCCTTCGCACCACGATTGGGACTATCTCTACGAGCCGGACGCCGAAACGGTCCTGAACGACGTGCTGACGCGCTACATCGAGTCGCTCGTCTATCAGGCGGTGTTGGAGAACCTCGCCTCCGAGCATGCCGCGCGCATGGTGGCGATGAAGGCCGCCTCCGACAATGCCAACAAGCTGATCGACACGCTGAATCTCGTCTACAACAAGGCGCGCCAGGCCGCGATCACGCAGGAGATTTCCGAGATCGTGGGCGGCGCCGCCGCAGTCTGAGGGCGAAAACATGAAACATGAATTCACGCTTGAGTATTGGGAAGATGACGGGTGGCTGGTGGGTCGACTCAAGGAAGTTCCCAGTGTCTTCAGTCAGGGTGAGACGCTCCAGGAACTCGAGAGCAATATCGAAGACGCGTACCAGCTGGTCGCGGGTTCGGGCGAGCCACTACAGCGTACGGTTCAGCGCAAGCCGCTGCTGCTTGACGTGGCGTGAAGCGGCGCGCGTTTATTCGTGAACTTGTAGGCAGGGGTTGCGCTTTGGTGCGTCATGGCAGCCGGCACGACCTCTACGTCAATCGAGGCAACGGTCAACTTGCTCCCGTGCCACGCCACGCGGAGATCAGGGATTCGCTCTGTGAGCTGATCCGCAAACAACTGGGCTTGCGCAGTTGATGCGCACGCGAATCAATCGAAAATCCGAGGACGCAACATGAGCAACGGCAAAGTGGTACAGATCATCGGCGCGGTCGTCGACGTCGAGTTCGCACGCGACGAGGTGCCCGGTATCTACGATGCACTCAAGATCGAAGGCACCGACATCACGCTGGAGGTGCAGCAGCAGCTCGGCGACGGCATCGTGCGCACGATCGCACTGGGCTCGACCGATGGCCTCAGGCGCAACCTGGTCGCGACCAACACCGGCAAGGGCATCGTCGTGCCGGTCGGCGTCGGTACGCTGGGCCGCATCATGGACGTGCTGGGGCGTCCCATCGACGAGGCGGGTCCCATCGAGGCTTCCGATCACTGGGAAATCCACCGCGAGTCGCCGAGCTACGAGGATCAGGCGGCGGCAGAAGAGCTGCTCGAGACCGGCATCAAGGTCATCGACCTCATGTGCCCGTTCGCCAAGGGCGGCAAGGTCGGGCTGTTCGGTGGCGCTGGCGTCGGCAAGACGGTCAACATGCTGGAACTCATCAACAACATCGCCACCCAGCACGCGGGCCTTTCGGTGTTCGCCGGCGTCGGCGAGCGCACGCGCGAAGGCAACGACTTCTATCACGAGATGATCGAGGCCGGGGTCATCAGGCTCGACGACATGAAGGAATCGAAGGTTGCGATGGTCTATGGCCAGATGAACGAGCCGCCGGGCAACCGCCTGCGCGTCGCGCTGACCGGGCTCACGATGGCGGAGTATTTCCGCGACGACAAGGATCCCGAGACGGGCAAGGGGCGCGACATCCTGTTCTTCGTCGACAACATCTATCGTTACACGCTCGCCGGCACCGAGGTCTCCGCGCTGCTCGGCCGCATGCCTTCCGCGGTCGGTTACCAGCCGACGCTGGCCGAAGAGATGGGCACGCTGCAGGAACGCATCACGTCGACCAAGACCGGATCGATCACCTCGATCCAGGCCGTGTACGTGCCGGCGGATGACCTGACCGATCCTTCGCCGGCGACCACGTTCGCGCATCTGGACGCGACGGTCACGCTGTCGCGGCAGATCGCCTCGCTCGGCATCTACCCCGCGGTCGATCCACTGGACTCGACCTCGCGCATGCTCGATCCGAACGTCATCGGCAACGAGCACTACGACACCGCGCGGCGCGTGCAGGCGACACTGCAGAAGTACAAGGAGCTCAAGGACATCATCGCGATCCTCGGCATGGACGAGCTCAGCGAAGAGGACAAGCAGGCGGTGTCGCGCGCGCGAAAGATCGAACGCTTCTTCTCGCAGCCTTTCCATGTCGCGGAGGTCTTTACCGGCTCGCCGGGCAAGTACGTGACGCTGAAGGACACCATCCGCGGTTTCAAGATGATCGTCGACGGCGAGTGCGACCATCTGCCCGAGCAGGCCTTCTACATGGTCGGCGGCATCGACGAGGCTATCGAGAAGGGCGCGAAGATGAGCGCCCCCGCGTAATTCCCTCTCCCGCGCAGGCGGGGAGAGGGTGCCCGCAGGACGGGTGAGAGGTTCGCACATGCGATAGCCCCTCATCCGGTCTTGCGGACCACCTTCTCCCCGTTCCACGGGGAGAAGACAAAGTCATTGCAGGAGCGACACCCGTCGCGACACGCATCGCCCGAACACTGCAGGAAACACCATGAGCACCATCCGCGTCGACATCGTCAGTGCCGAGGAAGAGATCTTCCACGGTGACGTTACCTTGCTAGTCGCGACCGGCGAACTCGGCGAGCTCGGCATCGCGCCGCGACACGCGCCGCTGATCACCCGCCTCAAGCCCGGTCAGGTGCGCATCACCCTCGAGAGCGGCGAGGAACAGAGTTTCTACGTTTCAGGCGGTATTCTCGAGGTGCAACCCCAGGTGATCACCGTGCTGACCGACACTGCGATCCGCGCGAAGGATCTGGACGAAGCCCAGGCACGTGCCGCGAAGGAAGAAGCGGAGCGTGCCCTCGCCAACCGCAGCGCCGCCGTCGATGTTGCCGAAGCGCAGAACCAGCTCGCGCAGGCCATGGCCCAGCTCCAGGCCCTCGAACGACTCCGCAAGACCCTCAAGCACTGAGGTTCGCCGGGTCCGGTCGTGCCCACCGGAGTCGATCCCCGCCACGGGACGTGACGGGTGGACGTCGCCGCTCTCGGCCCACGCAACCCCGGTTGCTGCTGCTTGCTGACATTGCTCGACCGTCCGACCTCCGGGCCACCGGGCCACCGGGCCACCGGGCGGTTGACGATAGTGCGATTCCCGCGACTATCCGGAATCCGGTACGCTCGATTCGCATCGACCCGGCCACCCGTGTCGATCCGTCGCGCGTTGGTCGAATTCGATCCGGAACTGCGTGATCGGCGGACGAACGGACAAATCGCGAAGGGCTGCGGTAGTTCACGTTTGGTCCCATTCGCAGCGTCTCATGGCATGAATCGTAGACTCCTACTCCTTGCGACTGTCCCCGCTGACCGAGCGCGCTACTGGAAGGCCAAATGTCAGAGAAATTGAAGTTCCGCGTGCTGTCGTCACGCTTCGCGCTGCTGGCTCTCCTGGGCGCATTCACGTTGCCTGGCCTCGCGAGTGCAGCCACGCAGGGAACGATCAGGGACACCGCCGGGCAACCGCTGGGGGGCGTCCCGGTGCGGTCGTACTTCTATTTCGGAATCAGCGGCCAGTTCATCGAGACCGGCGCTACGGTTTCGGGACCAGGCGGGCAGTACACGCTGAATGCCGAAAGCACGCAGTATGTAGTCGCCGGTGGCAACGGATTCGCGCTGAAGGCGTACCCGGCGCAACGCTGCTTCACGCCGCAGTGCCCCGATGCGTCAACGCAAGTCGTCGCGGTGCCCGCCCAGAACGCTGACTTCAGCATCCAGCGCGTAGGTTCCATCCGGGGGACGGTAGCCCGCGCGAATGGCGGTGCGCCTGTCACCAGCGGTGTGGTCAAGCTCAGGACCTTCGAGACACCGCTCGTCCTCACCACCGGTATCCAGCCGGACGGCAGCTTCGCATTCCACGACCTCCATCCCCTGAGTTACGCGCTCGCCGCAAAGCCCGCGGACCCGCTGTTGCTCGAACGCGCCTACCCGGACCGGGACCTCGACGCGGTCGACACATTCGAGGCGTTGTCGCTTTTTGAGTTCACGCTGCTGCCGGTCGCCGAGAGCCAGGTTGCGACGGTCGCGCTGGACGTCAACGAATCAGCCTGCTTCGAAGGGTTCGTACGCCACAACCCCGATGTCGGCACGCCGCCTCCCATGGACGTGTCGGTGCGTCGCATGAGTCCGCAACCGGCCAGTGGATTCAGTCCGGTCGCGCTGGACCTTGCCGGAGCGTATCGAGTCGCTCGCCTCAGGCCTGGTTCCTATCGCATCGCGTTCACCCATCTCGACCTTCCCAACGCCTACCGTCCCAACTTCCATCCGAACAGCGAGACGGAGCTCGGCTCAACGACTGTCGCGTTGGCGGCCGGTGCATGCATGGCCGGTGTCGACGCCGACGTGGTTGCGCGTTATTCGCTCGCCGGCACGGTCAGGGATGCCGTCACGGGACTTCCGCTTGCAGGCGTGCCCGTGTCTGCGGAGTACGTCCTCTACCTGATCCCCAGTCCCTTCGGGATCGTCACTCATACCGATTCGAATGGACGCTTCCTCTCCACCGGCTTCCCGCTGAACACCCAAGCGGTTCGCGCCCGTCCCAGCCGCGGTTACGCGGGTGAGGCGTTTCGCGAGCAGAATTACTGCTGCAACGCCGCGTCATGGGAAGACGTCACGGTGATAGACGGGCAGCACCGCGACGTCCTCGACTTCACCGTCAGCCCAGCTCCGTACATCAGCGGACGCATCCTCCACCGTCCCTCGCGACCCGATGTCAGTGTTCGCCTGTTGCGAGTGAGCTCAGGCACGTACACCGATCCGTTTCCGGTGGCTGCCGACGGCAGCTATTTCACCGTCGGGCAGTCATTGGGGGAGGGCCCGTTCCGCGTGGTGCTTCGGATCGGCAACCAGGAATGGGCCCATCCCGGGATACTTTGCCCACCGGGCGGATGCAGCCCTGTGCCAGCCGCTACCGAGATCACGTTGACCGAATTGCGCGAGTACCCTGGCTTCGATTTCACAATCGACGAGATCCATGCCAACGGATTCGAGTGACGCGAATCCCGGACTGATCTGCGTGGGTCCAGTTCGCTTGAGCTGACCTTTCGCCCACACTATATTCGTCCGGGTGATCGGGAGTCAGAGGATGGCCGCGTCGCGTGGAAACCGCCCGCCGAGGCGGCCGAGGCTGTCGCCCTCGCCGTCGCCGCAATGGTGCCTTCCACTGTGGTTGCTAGCTGCGCTGGCGCATGCCCAGGAATGGTCGGCGTACGGCGGCAGCGCGGCGGGGACGCGCCACAGCACCGCGGCGCAAGTCACTCCTGCCAATGTCGGTGAGCTTGAAGAGGTCTGGCGATTCCGTACCGGTGAGCTCGGCGACGGCTTCGCGAACCAGGAGAACCTGACCTTCGAGGCGACGCCGATTCTGGTCGGCGACACGTTGTACTTCTCGACGGCGTTCGGCAAGGCGTTTGCGATCGATGCGCGCAGCGGCGTCGAACGCTGGCGCTTCGATGCGAAGATCGATCCTGCGGTCGACTACGCCGAGACGGCGTCACGCGGCGTGTCGTACTGGCGCGATGCGGCGCCAGGAAGGCAGAGGGGCTCGACGGCTGC
>JBGTIG010000075.1:0-2066 GCA_041745755.1 Lysobacterales bacterium | reverse complement strand
CGAGAAGCTGTGGATGTCGAAGAAGAGTCCGCTGGTCGAGACCGGTGCGGCGTCGCTTGCGAGCGGGCCGCGCGCGTCCGGAAACTGGCTGCGCACGTAGTTGATGACCGCCTGTGACTCGGGTTCGGAAGCCGGCATGGGCCCTCGGTAGGTGTCGTCGCAGGTATTTCCGCTGGAACCGTTGTGCGCGCCCCACTCGAACGGGAAGTTGCGATTGAGATCGGCGCCGCGGCGACCCGCGGAGCAGTAGCCGCTGTTGGTATTCTTGCGCCACATCGACCCTTGCTCGGCACGTTTGCGGCCATCGGGATTGGATTGCACGAGCAGGTGCAGTTCCTGATGATCGAGCAGCCAGGTGGCGTCGGCATCCACGCCATGGTTTTCGAGCAGCCATTCCGCAAGGCGGAGGCTCAGCTCCACGGGCGTGTACTCGCGTGCATGCAGGCCGGTCATGATGAACGTCTTGGGCTTGACACCGGCGACGGCCTGGTTGCCCAGCACGATCACCCTTAGATCCTCGCCAGCGGCGCCGCCGCCGCTGGCGCGCTCCCAGCTGTCGCCGATATCGACGATGCGCACGAGTCCCGGATGCTGCGAGGCCAATTCGTCGAACCGCAAGTTCGATTCCGCCACTGTGCGATAGCAGGGAAAATTGGGTATCCCGTTGACCTGCATGGGCGCGCGCGTCATGGAATCGCGCATGGCGGCGGTCGCACGCTCATCGATGTCGGCTTCGAGGCCCTGCCCGCGGAGCTGCGACAACTCGGCGACGTCCGACTCGAACACGATCACGCCCTTCTCCTGCGCGATGAGCACATGCGAATGGCGCCTGGCGATACCGGCAATGACCACCGGATCGCGTGTGGACACGCGGACCACGACGGGCTCGGGATCCACTCCGGACGCGGAATGGACTGGCGTCATGACCAGTGCGGAGAGTGCCGATACGAACAGGGAGAACAAGCGGCGCACGTTGTTCCAGGCAGTTGCGGATCGCGCATTGTGCCAGTAGCGGCGGCGCGACACGGATGAGTCACCCGGGATCAACCTTCCTTGGCCCGGGGCCAGACCGGTACGTGACCGGTCGCCACGTGATGGCGGGCGGATTCCACGTTGAGATCCGAGTCGTCGAAGAAAATATCGGCGCCGAATGCGCGCAGGAACGGTCCCTTGTCGCGGCCGCCGAGAAAAAGTGCCTCGTCGATGCGAACGCCCCAGTGCCGCAGCGTGAGAATGACGCGCTTGTGCGCCGGCGCCGAACGTGCCGTGACCAGGGCAGTACGCAGCGGGGAGCTCTCGGCGGGAAATGCCGACTGGATGCGATGCAGCGCCTGCAGGAATCCGCGGAATGGGCCCACCGAGAGCGGTTCGCCATCACGCTCGCGCTCGTGGGACGAGAACGCTTCGAGTCCACTCTCGCGACTGACCGTTTCGGATTCATTGCCGAATACCACCGCGTCGCCATCGAACGCGATCCTCAGCTGCTCGGATTCGCGCGTCGAGGCGGTCGAAGGCAGCACGGTGGCGGCGGCGACACCGGCCGACAACGCCGCGCGCACGTCCTCGGCGTGAGTCGAAAGGAACAACTGCGCCCCGAAAGGATGGATGTAGGGAAACGGCGACGCGCCGGAAGTGAATGCCGCGCGTGCGATCTCCAGCCCATGCTTCTCGACGGAATTGAAGATGCGCAGTCCCGTGTCGCCGGAGTTGCGCGACAGCAGGATGATCTCCACCTCGGGTCCTCGCGTGCGGCCTGCGTTGAGGGCGAGCAGCTTGCGCACCAGCGGGAAGGCGATGCCCGGCGCCAGCGTATCGCCCTCGTGGGCGATCTGATGGCGAATGTAGGCGTCGAGGCCTTCGCGTTCGAACAGCTCGTGCGAATCGTCGAGCGCGAACAGCGCGCGCGAGGAGATCGCCACGGTGAAGCGATCCTCGTCGGTCGCGATGGACGCTTCAGTGCTCATCTGCATCAGCGCCTGTCGGCATCAGCGCCCGTTGAAGTCGTCGAAGAACAGCCAGTCGGAACTGGCATCGAGCGCGGCCCGGACATCGAGGCGACCGTGTCC
>JBGTIG010000074.1:0-2985 GCA_041745755.1 Lysobacterales bacterium | reverse complement strand
GCGGGGTGCTGGCCGCGTGGTGCTACCGCGAGTTCATGGCGCCGGCCGGCATGGAGCCGGTGGTCGCGGCCCTCCGCGCCGAGCTTGCGCCCCACTGGCCCGCAGGGCGGGCCGACGTGGACGCCGCCTATGCTCATTATGAATGGCCGTTCGCGAGCGCCGGTACGCTCGACTGCCTGCTATGCCAGAACTGGACACTGCCGCAGCTTCTCGGCTATCTCTCCAGCCTGTCGGCTACCGTGCGTGCCACCCGGGCCTGCGGCACCGATCCGGTTGAGTGCCATTCGGCAGCGTTCGCGGCGGCGTGGGGCGATCCCACGGCCACCCGGCGCGTCCTGTGGCCCTTGAAACTGTTCCTGCGCAGAAAATGACGGAGGCAGCATGTTCACCGGACTGATCCAGGGCACCGGCTACATCGTGGCAAGCGAACGTCGAGGCGGCGATGTTCGCCTGCGGGTGGCCGTCGGCACACTGCCGTTTGCGGATGTGACGCCCGGAGAAAGCGTCGCCGTCAATGGCGTGTGCCTGACGGTGGCGGCGTTCGATCGCCAGAACTTCGACAGCGATGTCTCGCGCGAGACGCTCGACGTCACCACGCTCGGACAGTTGCGCGAGGGCGCCGCGGTCAACCTCGAGCGTGCGTTGCGGGCGAGCGATCGACTGGGGGGCCACTGGGTGCAGGGACACGTCGACGGTATCGGCAGCCTCGTCGATCGTGCGGGCGATGCCCGCGGCGAGCGCTGGCGCCTGCGCATGCCGCGGGGGATCGCGCGGTTCATTGCAGCCAAGGGCTCCATCACCGTCGACGGGGTCAGTCTCACCGTCAACGACATCGGCGAGAACTGGTTCGAAGTGATGGTCGTGCCGCACACCCTGGCGCAGACTTCGTTCGGACAGATGCCGGTGGGCGCGGCAGTCAACCTCGAGGTCGACCTGGTGGCGCGTTACGTCGAGCGTCTCCTGATCGCGCGGGATGCGGGGGAATGACGCATGGCGGCAGCGACGAGGCGATGAAATTCGCGCCGGTGACGGACCTGGTCGCCGCCATCGCGGCGGGGCGGATGATCGTGCTGGTCGATGACGAGGATCGCGAGAACGAAGGCGACCTCGTGATGGCGGCCGACTGCGTGCGTGCGGAAGACATCAACTTCATGGCGCGCGAGGCGCGCGGTCTCATCTGCCTCGCGCTCACGTCCGGAATCTGTCGAAAGCTCGAGCTGCCGCCCATGGTCGCCGACAATCGTGCGCGGCACCGCACGGCGTTCACCGTCTCCATCGAGGCCGCGCGCGGCGTGACCACGGGGATTTCCGCGTTCGACCGTGCGCACACCATCCGCACCGCAGTCTCGGGCCGTTCCCGCGCAGAGGATCTCGCTCGCCCCGGGCACGTGTTTCCGTTGCGGGCGAACGACGGCGGCGTCTTGCAGCGAGCGGGACACACCGAGGCGGCCGTTGACCTGGCAAGGCTGGCGGGGCGCGCGCCTGCCGGGGTGATCGTCGAGATCCTGTCGGCGGACGGTCGCATGGCACGCAGGCCGGAACTCGCCGGTTTCGCTCGTGCACACGGTCTGGCCATGGGATCGATTGCCGACCTGATCGCGCATCTGCGCACCCATGGGGCCGGTGGACCCGACTGCTACAGTGATCCATCCCCTGGTTCGATTTCCTCTGGACTCCTCGACGGCATGAGCGGCAACGCGGAATCCGCGCCGAAAAAAGCGGCGCCGCAGCACTCGGCGCGCGCGCGCGCGTCCGCACCTGCATCGGCGTCCGACGCACCCCCGACCGGATCCGCCGTTGCGTCACCGCTGCGTTGCGCGTTGATCGCGTCGCGCTTCAATGACGCCATCGTGGAGAAGTTGCTGACGGGCGCGCAGGCGGCATTCGCCGACCGGAACTCCGGACGCACGTCGGTCGAGGTTTTTCGCGTGCCAGGCGCCTGGGAATTGCCGCTGGCGGCCACTCATCTCGCGCGTAGCGGCCGGTTCGACGGCATCGTCGCGCTCGGTTGCGTGGTGCGCGGCGAAACGCGCCACTACGAACACATCGCAGACGAATGCGCACGCGGACTCATGCAGGTGCAGGTCGCCAGCGGCGTGCCTGTCGGCAACGGCGTGCTCGCGGTCGAGCGGATCGAGCACGCGGAAGCGCGCGCGCTTCCGGACGCCGGCAACAAGGGTTACCAGGCTGCAATGGCGGTGCTCGAGACGGCCGGGTGGGTGGCGCAACTGTCGTGATACGAGCACGCGACGATGGTGTCGATCCGGCAGCGCGTGGTCGCGCGCGAAGACGAGCGCTGCAGGCCATCTACGCGTGGCAACTGTCCGGTACGCCGATCGAGAATGTGATCGGCCAGTTCGCGGCAGAGCAGCAGATGGAGATTGCGGACGTGGCCTACTTCGAAAGCCTGGTGCGCGGTGTCGCCGGCGACTGCGAGGGGATCGATGCGACGCTGCAGCCATGGCTCGATCGCGACGTGTCCGCCATCGATCCGATCGAGCGCGCGGTGTTGCGCCTGGCGGCTTTCGAGCTCACCCGACGCGACGACGTACCCTATCGCGTGGTGATCAACGAGGCCGTGGATATCGCCAAGCGGTTCGGTGCGATGCACGGCCACACGTTCGTCAACGGCGTGCTGGATCGGGTGGCGGCGCAGTGTCGCGGCGACGAGTACCGTCGCTGAGCGAGTTCGCATTGATCAATCGCGTCGCGGCGCGCGCGCTCGGCGGCCGGGCGCAGGGCGTCGCACTCGGTATCGGCGACGATGCTGCGGTGCTCGATCTGCCAGCGGGCCAGCAACTGGTTGCAGCGGTCGACGCCCTGGTGGCGGGCGTGCATTTTCCTGCTTCGACAGCAGTTCGCGACATCGGCTGGAAGGCCCTGGCGGTCAACGTGTCCGATCTGGCGGCGATGGCCGCAACCCCGCGCTGGGCGTTGCTGTCGATGACGCTGCCGGAGCCCCACATGGGCGACGGCATCGTCGGC
>JBGTIG010000073.1:0-4074 GCA_041745755.1 Lysobacterales bacterium | reverse complement strand
GACGGCGGCGTCCCACATCGCCGGTCAGCCTGCGCGACGGGTCAACGGATCAGCGCCACTGACCCAGCGCGGCCAGGCCGTTGTCGCGCGCGCGTGCGGCGACCGTGCGCTGCGCTTCGGCAAAGTTGTTGTGCGTATCGTCGGCCCAGAGCTTGAGGGCGGCCGACTGCATCGCCCGGCCGTAGGAAAACGACAGCGTCCAGGGCAGGTTCTCGGCCTGGTTCATGGCATTGAGGTGTGCGGTCGCCGCCTCGTCGCTCTGCCCGCCGGACAGGAACACCACGCCCGGCACGGTGGCCGGTACCGTCGCGCGCAGGCACCGCAGGGTGTACTCGGCCACGTCGTCGATGTCGGCCTGATCCGGGCTGTCGCTTCCCGCCAGCACCATGCTGGCCTTGAGGATCGTGCCCTCGAGCATGACCCCGTGCTCGTACAACGCGGCAAAAACGCAGCGCAGTACCGCCTCGGTGACGTCGTAGCAGGTATCGATGTCGTGGTCGCCATCGATCAGCACTTCCGGCTCGACCATCGGCACGATGCCCGCTTCCTGGCAGAGGGCGGCGTAGCGCGCGAGCGCGTGCGCATTCGATTCCATGCAGGTGGACGACGGCGAGTCCTCGCCGATGTTGATCACCGCGCGCCATTTCGCGAAGCGCGCCCCGAGCTCCGCGTACTCGCGCAGGCGCTCGCGCAGGCCGTCGAGGCCTTCGGTCACCATTTCGCCGGGGAAACCCGCGAGCGGGTGCGCGCCCTTGTCCACCTTGATGCCGGGCAGGATGCCGGCAGACGTCATGACTGTCGTGAAGCGACGGCCATCGCGCGTCGACTGGCGCAGCGTCTCGTCGTAGAGGATCGCCCCGGAAATGTGATCGGAGAGATTCGGCGCCGTCAGCAGGAGTTCGCGGTAGTCGCGGCGGCTGGCCTCCGTGCACTCGATGCCGACGGCGTCGAAGCGCTTCTGGATGGTGCCCGTCGACTCATCGATCGCGATGATGCCCTTGCCCGGCGCGACCATCGCCTGTGCGGTGTCGACCAGTTGTTCGATGCTCATGTCGGGCTCCAGCGGCGATCCTGCGGCCGGGGATTATAGCCCGCCCCTACAGCGCGCCGACGCCCTCGGCTTCGCCCGCGGGACCGACCTGCAGCAGTCGCAGGGTGTTGGTGGCGCCGCGCTGTTCCATCGCATCGCCACTGGTGAACAGCACACGGTCGCCGGGCTCGAGCGCTCCACGCGCGTGCAGGTCGCGGATTGCATTGCGTGCCGCTTCGCGCGAGCTGAGCCCGCGGCTGTCGAAGGCGACCGGATAGACGTCCCGCATCATCGCCATCCGCCGGCGCGCGTCGTCGTGACGCGACAGTCCGAAGATCGGCACGGGCGAGCGGTAGCGCGACAGCCAGCGCGCGGTGTTGCCCGACTCGGTCAGCGCCAGGATCGCGCGCACGCGGATGTGCTCGGCGAGGAACATGCCGGCCATCGCGATGGCCTGGTCGACGCGTTCGAGATCGCGCGGCTCCTTTTCGAAATCCGTGTCCGCGGCGAACTGGCGCTCGGCGCCGAGACAGATGCGCGCCATCGCCTCCACCGCCTTGACCGGGTAGGCGCCGGCCGCGCTTTCCTGCGACAACATCACCGCGTCGGTGCCGTCGATCACCGCGTTGGCGACGTCCAGCACTTCCGCACGGGTCGGAATCGGCGACGACACCATCGACTGCAGCATCTGCGTCGCGGTGATGACCACCCGCCCGCGCGCGAGCGACTCGCGGATGATCTTCTTCTGCAGGCCCGGAAGTTCGGCGTCGCCGATCTCGACGCCGAGGTCTCCGCGCGCCACCATCACGGCGTCGCTCGCCCGCACGATCGCGTCGAGATTCTCGATTGCCTCCGCGCGCTCGATCTTGGCCACGATGCCGGCCTTGAGCCCCGCGGCATGCGCCAGTGCGCGCGCCTGCTCGATGTCCGACGCCTCGCGGCAGAAGGACACGGCGAGAAAGTCGACGCCGACGCCGGCCGCGGCGACGATGTCGGCGCGATCCTTGTCGGTCAGGGCGCCGAGCGAGAGTCCACCACCGAGCCGGTTGAGTCCCTTGCGATCGGAGAGCACGCCGTCGGTCATCACCACGGTGATGATGCGTGGACCCTCGACGCGCTCGACGCGAAGCTGCACGAGTCCGTCGTCGAGCAGCAGGGTGTCCCCGGCGCGCACATCGTCGACGAGACCGGGATAGCTGACGCCGACTTCGGTGTTGTCGCCGGGCGGTGCGTTCGGCGAGGCGACCAGCGTGAATCGGGCGCCCGCGACCAGCGTCACCGGACCGGCAGCGAAACGCTCTACCCGGATCTTGGGACCCTGGAGGTCCGCGAGGATGCCGACCTCGCGACCGGTGCGCGTGCAGACCTCGCGCACGGCCTGCGCACGCGCGGCGTGCGCGGCGTGATCGCCGTGCGAGAAATTGAGGCGCACCACGTCGACACCCGCGCGCAGCAGTGATTCGAGCGCGCCCGGCGCGTCCGTCGCGGGGCCGAGCGTGGCGATGATCTTGGTGCGGCGGGCGATCTCGATCATGGCCTGAAGCTCGGTTGGCGGGTTGGGGTCACTGCGCCAGGAGCGCAGTGACAGGAGTGCTGGACAGCTACGCCGGCGTTGCCTGCTGCAGCATCGTGGAGAGATCGGCCGGCGCCAGGGCGATGCGGTCGGCGCCTGCGGCCTCGAGTTCCGCGGGATCGCCGAAGCCCCAGCCAATGCCGATGGCGCGCATGCCATGGTTGCGCGCGCCCTCGATGTCGTAGCGCCTGTCGCCCAGCATGATGCAGTCACCTGGCGATACGGAAAGCCGGTGCAGCGCCTCGGCGATGAGCTCGGTCTTTTCGCTTCGCGACGCATCGAGCGACGCCCCGATCACGTGTTCGAAATGATGGCCGAAAGGCAGATGCTCAACGATCCGCTGCGCATGCAGCTCGTTCTTGGCGGTCACCACCGCCATGCGACGGCCCTGTCCGGCGAGGTTCTCGATCAGTTCCGCCATGCCCTCGTAGATCGCATGTTCCTGCCAGCCGACGCAGTCGAAGCGGGTCCGGTAATGCGCGACGGCCGTCTCGATGCGCGCGTCTTCGGGATCCCGATACCAGGCGCCGAAACTGACCCGCAGCGGCGGCCCGATCCAGTCGCGCAGCGCCTCGGCCGCCGGGCCCGTTTCGCCGAGCTGGCCGAAGGCGTGATCGATGCAACGGGCGATCCCGTCGAACGAATCGATCAGTGTGCCGTCCAGATCGAACAGCAACACATCCTGCGCCGACTTCATGCGGCAGCGGCCCGGAGCGCGTGATCGAGTTCCGCACGCAGGTCCTCGATGTCCTCGACGCCGACGGACAGTCGCACCAGGTTGTCGGCAATACCGAGTCTTGCGCGGGTTTCGGCCGGCACCGATGCGTGGGTCATGATCGCGGGATGATTGATGAGGCTCTCGACGCCGCCGAGCGATTCGGCGAGGCCAAACAGCGTGCAGGCCTCCATCATCCGCCGCGTCTCGGGCAGCCCTCCCTTGATCGCCACGCTGATGATGCCGCCGAAGCCGTCCATCTGGCGCGCCGCTAACGCGCGCTGCGGATGTGAGCCCAGGCCCGGATAGATCACGCGCTCCACCTGCGGGTGCGTCTCGAGCCACCGCGCGAGTTCAAGAGCCGCTTCGCAGTGGGCACGCATGCGCAGGTGCAGGGTCTTGATGCCGCGCAGCGCCAGGAAGCTGTCGAACGGACCCTGCACCGCGCCCACCGCGTTCTGCAGGAACGTCATGCGCTCGGCCAGCTCCGCGTCGTCACCCACCACCACGACCCCGCCCACCATGTCGGAGTGCCCGTTGAGATACTTGGTGGCTGAGTGCATGACCATGTGCGCGCCGAATTCGAGCGGCCTTTGCACCATCGGCGAGGCGAACGTGTTGTCGACCGCGAGCCACACGCCGCGTTGCCGCGCGAACCTGCCGAGGCGCTCGAGATCGATGAGTTTCAGCATCGGATTGGTCGGCGTCTCGGCCCAGATCAGGCGCGTGTTGTCGCGCATGGCCGCGCCGAGCGCG
>JBGTIG010000072.1:0-18641 GCA_041745755.1 Lysobacterales bacterium | reverse complement strand
CGACTGCTGCGGCGTTGCTGTTCGGCGCGGGCGTGGGCGCGATGTGGCCCATCAAGGCAGGGGCGCAGGCGGCCCCGGTCGGAGTCGACCAGCAGCTGGGCAAGACCCTCAAGCGCGAAAAGCTCGCATTCGAGCTCGATGGCGAGGGTGACTACAAGCTCACCTTCGACGTGGGCGGCGGCCGCTCGCAGGTCGTGTGGGTGCGCTCCGGCGCGAGCGTCTATGGTGACCTGGCCGTGCGTGAAATCCTGTCGATCGGTGTCGTCGCACCGGGCGGCGCGCTGCCGTCGGTGCTGGCCGATCGGCTGCTGGCGCTGAACGCGCAGAGCAAGCTCGGCGCGTGGTCCAAGACCGCCGAACATGCCGTGTTCGTCGCGCGCGTACCCGTCGATCTCGACGGCAAGCCGCTGGCCGCTGCCATCGAACTGGTGGCGCGGAGCGCCGATGAGATCGAGCTCGAACAGGGCACGGAGGATGCCTTTTGAGAGCCGCGGATCCGACAGCGCGCCCACGCCCGGCGGGATTTACCGGTCGGGGCCCGGCTGGGGGAGCGGGTCGCAAACAGGAAAGCGTCTGGCGGCCGCGCGTGACCGTCGCCTGCGTGGTCGAACGCGAGGGTCGATTCCTGCTGGTCGAGGAATTGATCCACGGCGATCGTCTGGTCAATCAGCCGGCAGGCCATCTCGAACCCGGCGAATCGCTGGTGGACGCAGCGGTTCGCGAGACGCTCGAGGAAACCGGCTGGCACGTCCGTCCTACGGGTTTGATCGGGGTGTACCAGTGGGTAAGTCCGGACAGCCGGGAGCAGTATCTGCGCATCGCATTCGCGGCGAGCGCCGAGGCGCATGATCCATCGCTTTCGCTGGACGCCGGAATCCTGCGCGCCATCTGGCTGCGAGCCGAAGAGATCGACGGCGTCCACCATCGGCCTCGCAGTCCCATGGTCCTGCGCAATATCGAGGACTCGCTGCGCCGTCCTGCGCTCCCGCTCGACGCGCTCCACGCCTACGCCCTCGACCTTTCCGTCTAGCCCGGCCTGCCCCGTGATCATGGTGGGTGTCTCGGGCGGCGTCGACTCTTCGGTCGCGGCGTTGCTGCTGAAGCTTCGGGGCGACCGGGTCGCCGGCATGTTCATGCGCAACTGGAACGACGCCGGGACCGGCGCCTGCCGTGCCGAGGAGGATCGCCGCGACGCCGCGGCGGTGTGCGGGCTGCTGGAGATTCCATTCCATGCCTGCGATTTTTCCGCCGAGTACCGGGATCGAGTGTTCTCCGACTTCCTGGCCGAGTACGCCGCGGGGCGCACTCCCAATCCCGATATCGCGTGCAATCGCGAGATCAAGTTCAGGGCCTTTCTCCATCATGCGCGATCGCTCGGCGCGGCGCGCATCGCGACGGGCCACTACGCGCGCGTCGAGGTGCGCCAGGGCAGGCACTGTCTGCTGCGGGCGCGCGATGCCGGCAAGGACCAGACCTATTTCCTTCACGCACTCGGACAGGAGCAGCTGGCCGCAACCGAGTTTCCGCTGGGAAACCTGGATAAGCGCGAGGTTCGCGCGTTGGCAGCAGAGCGCCAGTTGCCGACGGCACGCAAGCGCGACTCCACCGGGATCTGCTTCATCGAGCCCGGGGACTTCCGCACTTTTCTCGCGCAGCACCTCGAGCTTGCGGCCGGCCCGATCGAGAACACCCGTGGCGAAGTGCTCGGCGCGCACGCGGGTGCGGCGCTCTACACGCTCGGGCAACGCGAGGGGCTTGGCATCGGCGGGCTGCGCGGCGCGGGGGAACAGCCCTGGTTCGTGGTGGGCAAGGACATGCGGCGAAATGCCGTGATCGTCGATCAGGGCGATTCGGCGCTCCTGTACGCCGGCACCCTTCGCGTCGATCCAGTCCACTGGATCGCCGGTCATCCGCCTGCGGGCGAAGTCGAAATCACGGTGAAGGTGCGCTACCGGCAGCTCGATCAGCCGTGCCGCTTGCGGCAGAATGCGGACATGGGTTCCGCATTGATCGTTGCGTTCGACAGCCCGCAACGCGCAGTTGCGCCAGGTCAGGCCGCGGTGTTCTATGCGGGCGAGGAATGCCTCGGGGGCGGACCGGTCGAGGCGACCGACGCCGCCTACGGAGGATGGCATTGACCACTTCACGCGAAAGCCAGTTGATCGGGATGGCGGGTGCGGTGCTCGCGACCCAGCAGGCGTTGCTGATCGCGCGCGAAGGTCGCGCCAACGAGTCCGCGTCGAAGCTGGTGCTCGAGGCCACGCTCCGGCTGGACGCGGAATCCGCAGCCGCAGTCTATGGAGGTATGGCCGCGCTCCGCCCTGCGCTTGCGGCCTTGCGCGACTTCCTGCAGGCGAAGGATCGCGACCCGATTCTCGTGCGCTCGTTGATCGTGCTGATGCAACTGGAGCGGAACTTCAGTGCCCGTGCCGATCTCGGGGATCGCGTGGCGGCAGAGATCCGCGCGATCGACGCCAGGGGTCCAGGTCCAGCCGGCGAAGAACGTGACGACATGCCTGGCGAATCGCTGGCCGCCAGCCTCGGCGAAATCTATGCGCGGACGGTCAGCCAGCTGACGCCGCGGGTGATGATTCCAGGCGACCCGCAGCTGCTCTCGCGCGCCACGATCGTGACGGCGGTGCGGGCGCACCTGCTGGCGGCGCTGCGGGGGGTCGTGTTGTGGCGCCAATCGGGCGGCAGCCGCTTCGGTCTCCTCATCAACTGGCGCGCGCTGCGTTCGGAGTGCGAACGCCTGCTCGAGTGAAGGAAGCACACGCCGCAGGGAAGTCACGGCAATCGCGACCGCTTCGGCGATAATGGGGCTGCGGGTCACACCGGGCGATTCCGGGTGCCGAGCAGGTTGCGCCGGTCGCACCCTGAGCGGAATCAACGGTATACCAGCGCGAGTTCCGGGTTCTTCCGGCTGAACCGGATGGAGCCCGGCGCCGCACCAACCGGCGTACCCTGCCGCCAGGGCGATCGCCGCCAGCCTTCATGCCTACATGCCCACAGACGCAACGCCCACATTCCAGACAGGGGAACGCTGCAATGCTCGACTCCTTTGAGGTTCGCGACTCCTTCGAAGCCAACGGCGCCCGCTATTCGTTTGCCAGTCTTACGAAGCTCGGAACACGTTTCGACGTGGCCCGGCTGCCCTACTCGATGAAGATCCTGCTCGAGAACCTGCTGCGTCACGAGGATGGCGTCTCCGTGACGCGCGAGCACATCGAAGCCGTCGCGACCTGGGAACCGCAGGGCGAAGCCGAAACCGAAATCGCATTCATGCCAGCACGCGTGCTGCTGCAGGATTTCACCGGCGTTCCCTGCGTGGTCGATCTCGCCGCAATGCGTGACGCGGTGGTCAAACTCGGTGGCGACGCCCAGCAGATCAACCCGCTGATTCCGTCCGAGCTGGTCATCGACCACTCCGTGCAGGTCGACGTGTACGGTCGCGCGGACGCTCTCGACATGAATGGCCAGATCGAGTTCGAGCGCAACCAGGAACGCTACAGCTTCCTGCGCTGGGGCCAGAAGGCGTTCGAGAACTTCAAGGTCGTGCCGCCCAACACCGGCATCGTGCACCAGGTGAATCTCGAGAATCTTGCCCGCGTGGTGATGACGGGAAAGAAGGACGGCGAAACCTTCGCCTACCCGGACACGGTTTTCGGCACCGACTCGCACACGACCATGATCAACGGCCTCGGCGTGCTTGGCTGGGGCGTCGGCGGCATCGAAGCCGAAGCCGCGATGCTCGGTCAGCCTTCGTCCATGCTGATTCCCCAGGTGGTCGGTTTCCGGCTGACCGGGCGCATGCCCGAGGGCGCCACCGCGACCGACCTCGTGCTGACGGTGACGCAGATGCTCCGTTCGCTTGGAGTGGTCGGCAAGTTCGTCGAGTTCTTCGGCGAAGGGCTCGACGGCCTGCCGCTCGCGCATCGCGCCACCATTGCCAACATGGCCCCGGAATACGGCGCGACTTGCGGCATTTTTCCGATCGATGTCGAGTCGCTGAACTATCTGCGCCTCTCGGGCCGTGACGAGGCGCAGATCTCGCTGGTGGAGACGTACGCAAAGGCGCAGGGAATCTGGCGCGACGCCGACACGCCCGACGCCATCTACAGCGCCACGCTCGAGCTTGACCTCGGGGCGGTGCAGGCTTCGCTCGCCGGTCCGAAGCGTCCGCAGGATCGCGTGCTGCTCGGCAAGATGCAGTCCAATTTCCACAGCAATCTCGAAGGGCTCGTGGCCAACCGGAATCCGGGAAAGTCGGAACTCGTGCAGTTCGCGGCCGAAGGTGGCGATCAGCCGCAGGCCGAACACCTCGCGGTCAAGCCGCGCTCGCAAATCCGCATCCGGGACATGGACTGCGAACTGCGCGACGGTTCGGTGGTCATCGCCGCGATCACCTCGTGCACGAACACGTCCAATCCGGCAGTGATGCTGGGCGCCGGCCTGCTGGCACGCAACGCGGTCGCCAAGGGTCTCAAGTCCAAGCCATGGGTCAAGACGTCGATCGGGCCAGGTTCACTGGTGGTCACCGATTACCTGCGCAAGGCGGGGCTGTTGTCAGAACTCGAGACGCTCGGATTCTTCGTCGTCGGATACGGCTGCACCACCTGCATCGGCAACTCCGGACCCTTGCCCGATGTGGTCTCCAAGGGCATCGCCGAGAACGAACTGGTTGTGGCTTCGGTGCTTTCGGGCAATCGCAATTTCGAGGGTCGCGTGCACTCCGAGGTCAAGATGAACTACCTCGCGTCGCCGCCGCTCGTCGTCGCGTACGCCCTGGCTGGCACCGTGGACATCGACCTCACCACGCAGCCGCTCGGCAAGGACACCGAAGGCAACGAGGTGTTCCTGCGCGACATCTGGCCGAGCAACAAGGAGATCGGGGACGTGATCGCGGCTACGGTTGGGCCCGAGCTGTTCGCGCAGAACTACGCCGATGTGTTCAAGGGCGATTCGCGCTGGGCCAATATCGCCTCTCCCGATGGCGCGTCGTTCAAGTGGAGCGACGAATCCACGTACATCAAGAACCCCCCCTACTTCGACGGCATCACCATGGAGGTCGGCGCGATCGACGACATCCATGGGGCGCGCGTGCTCGGGCTGTTCGGCGATTCGATCACCACCGATCACATCTCCCCCGCGGGCAACATCAAGGCGTCGTCGCCGGCCGGCAAATTCCTCCAGGAACGCGGGGTCCGGAGCGAGGACTTCAACAGCTACGGATCGCGTCGCGGCAATGACGACGTGATGGTGCGCGGCACCTTCGCCAACATCCGCATCAAGAACCTCATGCTGGGTGGCGAGGAAGGCGGCAACACGCTCTACTACAACGGGGCCGCGAACCCGGACAAGCTCTCGATCTACGAAGCCGCAATGAAGTATCGCGATGCCCGTACGCCGCTCGTCGTGTTCGCCGGCAAGGAATATGGAACCGGCTCATCGCGCGACTGGGCAGCGAAGGGCACGATGCTGCTCGGAGTCAAGGCGGTGATCGCGGAGAGTTTCGAACGCATCCACCGATCCAATCTGGTGGGCATGGGCGTGCTGCCGATGACGTTCCGCGGGGAGGACAATGCCCGCAAGCTGGAGCTGGACGGCTCGGAAACCATCGACATCGTGGGACTCGATGATGGCAGGGCCCGACAGGCGACGGTCGTCGCGCGTTCGGCGTCGGGCATCGAAAAGCGTTTCGACGTCAATGTCCTGCTGCTGACGCCGAAGGAAGTCGACTATTTCCGCCACGGCGGCATCCTCAACTACGTCCTGCGTGATCTCGCGCGCAAGCCGAAGGCTGCCCAGGAGTGATCCGCAGCCCCCCGTCGACGGTGCAGACGATGAGCGCAGCTGCGGCGGGCCGGTGCGACTCCCGGGCGCTCCCGGCCTGATCTGACGAAGGTCTGGTCAAGTCCTCGCAGGACTTGCCGGATCGCGCCGTCGCACGGCGGCCAGTTCGGTGCAGTGGTGCCGGACAATGCGCCGCCATGACCGGCAATTTCCCGGGCAGCGTGACCCGGACTCCAGCCGTCCGTTCGACTATCTCCAACTGGCGGCGATGCAGCGCCACTGTCCGTCCTCGATGCGCCAGTCGCTGGAGATCTGCAGCGTCTCGCTGTCGAGCACCCCGCGGCCACCCGTGACGAATGCGCTGGTCTCGACGCGCGCCCGATCGTCGCCGTACAACTTGACGTCCATCGGACCGAGTGTCACGCCCACGCGCTGCTGTCCGACCAGCAGCACGCGCAGCAGGTTCCGCAGTCCCTCGCGATCGATGTTTCCCGGTGTGCCGATGAACTCTTCGCTGACGTGTTCGACGAATCCGCGAGGCTCACGTGACTCCGCAGCGGACTGCATCCTGGCTACCGTGTCGCGCAGCCGCTCTTCGGGCGAGCTGCGCGAACACCCGACGATCAACAGGGGGACGAGCAGCATCACCAGCAGAAAGCCGGACAACGACCGGAGGCGGGCGACGTGACAAGCGGACATCCGCGCATCTTCCTCCATGCTGCGCTGCAGCGCAGCCGCGGCCTTTGCAATTGGTGGCGTCGGCCACGGCGTGGACCCGGCAAGCCCCGCCCTGTGCGGCTTGTAGCACCCTCGCGCCTGTGCTCCAATCAATCGCGCACGCGAGGTGCGCTTGAACCCCGCGGATACCCTCTTCGAGCAGCGCGGCGGAGAACACGATGACGAATGTCGAGCGGCCGTGGCTGGCGAGCTATCCCCAGGGCATTGCCGCCGAGATCGACATGCAGCGCTATGCCTCGGTCGTCGCCGTGCTGGACGACGCCATCGGCAGGTTTCACGACAACGTGGCGTTCGTGTGCATGGGACGCGAGTTGACGTACGACGACGTCGATCGCATGAGCCGGCGCTTCGCCTCGTACCTCGTAAACGTACTGCAACTCAAGAAGGGTGATCGGGTTGCGCTGATGCTGCCCAACGTCCTGCAGTATCCGATCGCCATCTTCGGCGTGCTGCGCGCGGGGCTGACCGTCGTCAACACGAATCCGCTGTACACGCCTCGCGAACTTCGTCATCAGCTGGAAGACTCGGGGGCGGTGGCGATACTGGTACTGGACAACTTCGCCCACGTCGTCGAGCAGGTGCTGAAGGACACGCACGTCCGGCACGTCATCACCACCGGATTGGGCGACCTGCTCGGATTCCCCAAGGGTGCGATCACCAACTTCATCATCAAGCATGTCAAGAAACTGGTGCCGGACTACTCGATCGATGGTGCCGTTCGCTTCAATGCCGTGCTGGAGGCGGGTGGTGCGCCGCTGCCGGAACTTCGACTGACGCACGACGATATCGCATTCCTGCAGTACACCGGCGGCACCACCGGCGTCGCCAAGGGCGCCATGCTGACCCACGGGAACCTCGTGGCGAACATGCTGCAGTCCGGCGAATGGATCGCGCGCGTCTGCGAGTACGGCCGCGAAACGATCATTACCGCGCTGCCGCTGTATCACATCTTTGCGTTGACGGCGAACTGCCTCGTGTTCGTGCAGCTCGGCGGACGCAATCACCTGATCGTCAACCCGCGTGACATGGCGGGTTTCGTCAAGGAACTCTCGACTTCCGGCTTCACGGCGATCACCGGTGTCAACACGCTGTTCAACGGCCTGCTCAACACGCCCGGTTTCGATCAGCTCGACTTCTCGAAACTGCGTTTGTCACTCGGAGGCGGCATGGCGGTGCAGCGTGCGGTGGCAGAGCGCTGGAAGAATCTTACGGGCGTGACGCTGGTCGAGGCCTACGGTCTGACGGAAACCTCGCCGGCCGCGTGCATGAATCCGCTCGACCTGGCAGCGTACAACGGTTCAATCGGACTGCCGCTGCCATCGACGGATATCTCGATTCGTGACGAGGATTCGAAGCCGGTTGCCGACGGTGAAGTGGGAGAACTCTGCATCCGCGGTCCGCAGGTCATGAAGGGCTACTGGCAGCGCGAAGACGAGACGGCGAAGGTGCTCTCGGATGACGGATGGTTGCGCACCGGCGACATGGCGAAGATGGATGCGCAGGGCTTCGTCTACATTGTCGATCGCAAGAAGGACATGATCCTGGTCTCTGGCTTCAACGTGTATCCGAACGAAATCGAGGATGTCGTGGCGGGGATGGCAGGGGTGCGCGAGGTCGCTGCGGTCGGCATACCCGACGAGAAATCCGGCGAAGCGATCAAGTTGGTGGTGGTACGAAAGGATCCAGCGCTCACGGAGGAGGCGATCCGCGCCTACTGCCGCGAGAATCTGACCGCCTACAAGAATCCGCGCGTCATCGAATTTCGGGACGAGCTGCCCAAGTCCAACGTCGGCAAGATCCTTCGCCGCGAACTGCGCGATCCTGTGGCCGACCCTGTTCCCGCGGCCGCGACCGAGTCGTCGCGCTGACCGCCTGCCCTTCTCTTCTCGCCCCGCAGCGCCCCACAGCGCAGCGCAGGGCGTAGCTGGCCCAGCGCAGTACGCGCGTCCCATGCTTGCGCGAAGTTTTCACACCGTTCGTGGCACCCACGTCTATGCTTGCGCGACGTTTTCACACCGTTCGTGGTGAGCGTGTCGAACCATGAACGGCACGATGCGAAAGGCGACTGTTTCGGCCGGTCGCCAAATTGCGATGAGGCAAGAACCGATTCGCGAAGCGACTCCAGCAAGCCCCTCACCCGGCGCTGCGCGCCACCCCACTCCGTGCCCCGGCCCGAGCCTCGCTCGGGCGTTCGTACGTGCGCGAGCCCGCGGCTCGCAGCAGCACGTTCTCACCCCCGTTTCACGGGGCGAGGGGACACGAGCGGTTCGCCGTCTTTCGGCCCGTCGCTGCGGCCCCTCAGCCGGTGCCGCGCGTCACCCTCTCGGGGCGAGGGGAAAGACAGGTGCTCACGCGCTGGATTCGCGACATCGATGTCGCGCTCTTTTCGGGCCAGCTTCGCGGTTCGCAGGCGCGGCCTGCGCCTGCAGCCGGCACGTTTTCCCCCGCTTGCGCAGGGAGAGGGAGAAATCAGGGGGACTCGGGGCGCATGTAGGGGAAGAGGAGCACGTCGCGGATCGATGCGGAATCGGTCAGCAGCATGACGAGTCGATCGATGCCAACGCCGAGACCGCCCGTCGGCGGCAATCCGACTTCGAGCGCACGGATGTAGTCGGCGTCGTAATGCATGGCCTCTTCGTCGCCGCCCTGCATCGCCGCAACCTGCGCGTGGAAGCGCGCGTCCTGCTCTTCGGCGTCGTTCAGCTCGGAGAAGCCATTGGCCAGCTCCTTGCCTCCGACGAACAACTCGAAGCGATCGGCGATACCGGGCTCCGTATCGCTTTCGCGCGCGAGCGGCGATACCTCCACCGGATAGTGGGTGATGAAGGTCGGCGCCACCAGTTTGTCTTCCACGGTCTTCTCGAAAATCTCCAGCAGCAGTTTGCCCCATTCGTACCCGATCTTCACCGGAATGCGCAGCCGAGCGCAATGCGCGGCAAGCGCCTCGCGATCGCGGCAGTCACTCACGCTGATCCCGGGATTGAGTTCGCGCACCGCCTCTTCGAGTCGCCATCGACGGAATGGTGGGCCAAGATCGATCGCAGCGCCCTCCCATGTCAGCGCGGTCCGCCCAAGCGCAGCCTGTGCACAGTCCCGGATCATCTGCTCCGTGAGCGCCATGATGTCGCGATAGTCCGCGTACGCCTGGTAGAGCTCCAGCATCGTGAACTCCGGGTTGTGCCGTGTGCTGACACCCTCGTTGCGGAAATTGCGGTTGATCTCGTACACCCGCTCGAACCCACCCACCACCAGTCGCTTGAGGAAGAGCTCGGGTGCGACGCGCAGGAACAGCTGCAAGTCGAGTGCGTTGTGATGCGTCACGAAGGGTCTCGCGGTCGCGCCACCGGCGACGCGATGCATCATGGGCGTCTCGACTTCGAGGAACTGTCGCGCGTCCAGCCAGTCGCGTAATACGCGCACGATCATCGAACGCAGGCGAAACGTTTCGCGCGCGGCGTCATTGACGATGAGATCGACGTAGCGCTGGCGGTACCGCTGCTCGACGTCCTCAAGGCCGTGCCACTTGTCCGGCAACGGCCGCAGCGACTTGGTCAGCAGGCGCAGCTGGTCGACGCGTACGGAAAGCTCGCCCGTGCGAGTACGCGTCAGCGTGCCTTCGGCGCCGACGATGTCGCCGACGTCCCAGCCCTTGAAGGACTCATAGATGTCTCCCAGCACATTCGATTGCAGGAACAGCTGGATCGAGCCTGAGCCATCCTGCAACTGCGCGAATGCCGCCTTCCCCATCACGCGCTTCGCGCGCATGCGACCGGCGACGCTCACCGGACGACCCATGGCCTCGAGCGAAGCTGCGTGCCAGCGCTCCGCGTCGGCGAACTCGGATTGCAGGTCCCCGGCCTGCGCGCGCGGACGAAAGTCGTTGGGAAACGCGATGCCTTGCGTCCGCAGGACCGCAAGTTTCGCGCGCCGCTCCGCGACGAGGTGGTTCTCGTCCCGTGACTCAGTTTCGCTCATGGGCAGGCACCAGTGGATTGCGCACGGCGAGCTCCGGGAATCGCAGGAAGTCGCGATCGGCGGTCCAGAATTCGGAAACTCCATGTCCCAGACAGATCGCGGCGATCCGCGCGTCGTGGACGGCGCCCCCGTGCAGGCCAGGCAGGTCCACGAGTTTCGTCAGCAGATCCAGATGATTGACGGATTCGCCGAGAGTCCCGGCGCAGGCCTGGCCCAGCATCAGGTGTTCCAGGAACCGGATGGCGAGGGCGCAGGGGGTCGGATCCCGATACATCGAAGGACGTGAGACCTGGGCCACGAACTCGTGCACGCACGGCCACGGAACCGCCCAGCGCTGCGTTCCCTCCGCCAGCGTACGGACAACGTCGACGGCGGCGGCATGCTCCGCATACTCGGGACGATGTGCATAGACCAGCAGGTTCGTGTCGATCGCGATCAACGGCGCCGGCCCTCCTCCTTGATGCGCGACCAGCCTGCGCCTTCGAATTCGGGCGTGAACCCGGGAGTGCCGGAGAAGACGAGCAGTTCGATCTTGCGCGCACGTGGCCTGTCCTGACGCGCGAGCACCAGCGCGAGCCCACGTTCCACCAGTGCGCGCAGCGTCACGCCTTCGCGCCGCCCGCGAATCTTCGCCTGTCGCAGCAACTCATCGTTTATCTCGATCGTCGTCTTCATACAGAGACCCATACAAAGTGATATGGGTAACCATATCGCGATGGGATTTTGCAATCAAGCCGCGTCACTGCGCCTCGCGCCGGCCTCGAGTCCAGCTTTCAGCGATCCTTCGATGAAGGCGTCCAGATCGCCGTCGAGCACTTTCTGCGTGTCCGAACGCTCGATACCGGTGCGCAGGTCCTTGATGCGGGACTGGTCGAGCACGTAGTTGCGTATCTGGCTGCCCCAGCCGATGTCGGACTTGGTCGCCTCGATGCGGTCCTTTTCCTCGTTGCGCTTGCGCAGCTCGGCCTCGTACATCTTTGCGGCCAGCATCTTCATCGCTCGATCGCGATTGGCGTGCTGGCTGCGTTCGGTCTGGCACGCGACGACGATTCCCGTGGGCACGTGCGTGATGCGAACGGCCGATTCGGTCTTGTTGACATGCTGGCCGCCTGCGCCGGAGGCGCGATACACATCGGTCCTGAGGTCGGCCGGATTGATGTCGATGTCGATTTCATCGTCCACTTCCGGCGACACGAACACCGACGTGAAGCTCGTGTGCCGACGATTGTCGGAGTCGAAAGGCGACTTGCGCACCAGCCGATGCACCCCCGTCTCGGTTTTGAGCCAGCCATAGGCGTACTCGCCCTCGACCCGGAAGGTCGCCGACTTGATGCCCGCGACCTCGCCGCCGCTGACTTCGAGCAGTTCCGTCTTCCAGTCGCGCGACTCGGCCCAGCGCAGGTACATGCGCAGGAGCATCTCCGCCCAGTCCTGCGCCTCCGTACCACCCGCCCCCGCCTGGATGTCGACGAACGCCGAATGCGAATCCATCCTGCCGGAGAACATGCGCTGGAACTCGAGGGCCTCGACTTCCCTGGCAAGCTGCCCGACGTCCGTCTCGATCGAGGTCACGGTTCCGGCGTCGTCTTCGCTCGCTGCCATGACGAGCAGTTCGCGCGCCTCGGCGAGTCCGGAACCGAGTTGCGTCAGTCCGTCCACCACGCGCGACAGCGACGCGCGCTCTCGACCCAGCGCCTGTGCGCGCTCGGCGTCGTTCCAGACGCCGGGATCCTCCAGTTCGAGCCCTACTTCCTCCAGCCGCTCGCGCTTGCCTTCGAAGTCAAAGAAACCCCCGGAGCGATGCCACGCGCTCGGTCAGGTCTTCGATGCGGGTTTGCAGGGGACTGATTTCCATGGGACTCGGGTACTGCGGTCGGCAGGCAGCTGCAGAGTGTAGTGGAGCTGCCACCCCCGATTCCGCGATTCGTGGCGATGCGCGCTGGACGAGGGACGGCAGAACGCCAGGCATTCAGCGCCAGAAGCGAAACCGGTGCCAGCGGCGATGCGAGACGCGGGTGCCATCTTCGGAGTCGAGTACCAGTTCGGAGATGTCGCCCGCGCCATGCGCCGCCAGGGCCGCTTCCATGATCCGGCGGCGCGAGGAGTGTCGCGCATCCAGGAGTACGCCCGCGCGGGAACCCTGCAGCGCTTCGCCGAGTTCCGCGTGGCGCGAGAGTCCAGCGGCGTTCGCGAGCGCGCCGAGTTCATCGTCGCCACCGACCAGCGCGTCAGCGGCGCCCACCACTTTGTGTGGCGTTTCGCCGGCGCCCCAGAGCCAGATCGAATTTACCGGTACCTCGCCGCGCTTTGCACGGGCGCGATTGACCGGATGATCGTGCAACGCCATCTGCACTTCATTCAACACCCGCATCCATTCGGCGGCCCTCGTCCTGCCGGTCGGCATATGCATCTCCAGCGCGCCCAGAGCCGATTCCGGATCGACGAAGTCCGGCATGGGACGCCCGCGCGCGAGTTGCACGTACCAGCGCGCCGGATGGGGCGCGGAGAACAGCATGCCGACGGCGTGGAACAGCGGGCGAATCGCCGCGGCCAACTCCCCACTCTCGAATTCCGTCAACGCGAGCGCGTCGCCAAACGACATCAGCCGCAGGCCGCCCGCCTCGACGCGAAGCTGGACGGGATCCGCACGCAGCCACTGCGATCCCCCGGCGTCGTGACAGTCGAACTCGCGCGTGATCGCGGCCCACGGCACCGGCTTCGGCACGACGTCGAATACCCGTTGTTGCTGGGCTCGAAGACCCGGCAGGCCGGGTGCGAGTCCATCACCGCGCCGCCGCATCGCGGACAGCATCGCGGCTTCGCCCTGGCGCTCGAGCACGTCCCAGGGCGGGAGGAGCATCGTCACCCTGGATTGCATGGGCTCGTCCACCAGAGTTGCGCGCACCGCAGAGTCAGGAAGGGGGAAGCGTCAGGAAACATCTGAACACGTTCGGAAGTCCAGCGGTGAAGGGATGAGCCACCGCGGGACGAACGCTTGGGCGTCCGGTTCGCGGGAGCCGGGCGCGGACCGGCGCCGAACCCGGCGGCCGCAAGGCCAGGATTGCGCGGGGAGCGCGAAGTGACCGGCCCCGGTGCATGCCACCCGTTTCACCGAGTTCGGGCGCATCCTGCGTTCGTCCAGGGCGCGGCTCGAGCCCGGGCGGCTATTGCGGCTCGGACTCCGGCGGACCGTAACGCACTTTCATGATCTCGTACTCGCGAGCGCCACGGGGCGTTGCGATCTCGACGCTGTCGCCTTCGAAGCGTCCGATCAGGGCGCGCGCGACGGGTGATGAAATCGAGATCCGGCCCTGCCTCAGGTCCGCTTCGAGGTCACCCACGATCTGGTAGCTGACGCGCTCTTCGGTTTCTTCCTCGAGCAGCTCGACGGTCGTGCCGAATACGACCCGCGAACCCGGCGTCAGGCGGGCGACGTCGATTACTTCGGCGTTCGACAACGCGCCCTCCAGCAGCTTGATGCGGCCTTCGATGAAGGACTGCTGATCTCGTGCCGCGTGATACTCCGCGTTTTCCTTGAGATCGCCGTGGGCACGCGCCTCCGCGATCGCCGCGATCACGCGCGGACGAGTCACTGACTTCAGCTCTTCGAGTTCAACGCGCAGGCGCTGGGCCCCCGCGGTGGTCATCGGCACACGCGTCATGAGCCGAGTTTTCCGTGCAGTTCCTGCAGGGAGGACACGGTGTCCCCGCCGCAGAAGTCGAGCGAATGCACGAGTGCGCGGGCACCCCCGACCGTCGTGCTGTAGGTGATGCGGTGCTGCAACGCCTCGCGCCGGATCGAAAAGGAATCCGCGATCGCCGACTTGCCTTCCGTGGTGTTGACGATGAACGCGATCTCTCCATTCTTGATGAGGTCGACGATGTGCGGTCGCCCTTCCAGCACCTTGTTGACCTGTGCGCATTCGATTCCCTGCGACACCAGCCACTCGCGGGTGCCGCGCGTCGCCACCAGCGAGAATCCACGCCGCAGCAGTTCCTGCGCGACCGGCAACAGGCGCAGCTTGTCGGGATCGCGCACGGACAGGAACGCCTGGCCTACCTGCGGCGGGCGGATTCCCGCTGCCAGGTGAGCCTTCGCGAACGCGGCGCCGAAGCTCATCCCGACGCCCATGACTTCCCCGGTCGAGCGCATCTCGGGCCCGAGGATCGGATCGACGTTCTGGAACTTGAGGAAGGGAAAAATCGCCTCCTTGACAGAGAAATAGGGCGGTACCACCTCCCGGGTCGTGCCTTGGTCCGCGAGCGAGCGCCCGACCATGCAGCGCGCTGCGATCTTCGCCAGTGGCACGCCGGTGGCCTTGGACACGAACGGGACCGTGCGCGACGCGCGGGGATTGACTTCGAGCACGTAGATTTCCTCACCCTGGATCGCGAACTGGGTGTTCATCAGTCCGATCACACCGAGCGCACGAGCCATCTGCGCCGCCTGATCCCGCAGCCGATCCTGCATCGCAGGCGTCAGGGAATAGGGTGGCAGCGAGCACGACGAATCGCCGGAATGCACACCCGCTTCCTCGATGTGTTCCATGATGCCCCCGATCAGCACGCCGCCTTCCGCATCGCGGATGAGATCCACATCGACTTCGATCGCGTTGTCCAGAAAGCGGTCGAGCAGCACCGGCGAATCGTTGGAGACGCGCACGGCGTCGCTTATGTAGCGCGTTAGGTCCGCGTCGCCGTGTACGACTTCCATCGCGCGGCCTCCGAGCACGTAGCTTGGCCTTACGACCAGTGGATAACCGATCTCGCGGGCGAGCGACAGGGCCTGCTCGGCGGAGCGTGCCGTTCGGTTCGGGGGTTGCCGCAGGCCCAGCTTTTCGATCAGCTGCTGGAAGCGTTCACGATCTTCCGCGAGGTCGATCGAATCGGGCGGGGTGCCGATGATCGGCACTCCTGCCGCTTCGAGGTCGCGCGCAAGCTTCAGTGGAGTCTGCCCACCGTACTGCACGATGACCCCTCGCGGCTGCTCGACCGCCACGATCTCCAGTACGTCCTCGAGGGTCACCGGCTCGAAGTACAAACGGTCGGATACGTCGTAATCCGTCGACACGGTCTCCGGATTGCAATTGACCATGATGGTCTCGAAACCATCCTCGCGCAGCGCGAGCGCCGCATGCACGCAGCAATAGTCGAATTCAATGCCCTGCCCTATCCGGTTCGGTCCGCCGCCGAGCACCATGATCTTCTCGCGCGTCGATGGTTCGGCTTCGCATTCCTCGGCGTACGTGGAATAGAGGTACGCGGTCGTGGTAGCGAACTCCGCCGCGCAGGAGTCGACCCGCTTGTACACGGGACGCAGGTCGAATGCGTGCCGGAGTGCACGAATCGAGGATTCCTCGGCGCCGAGCAGCGAGGCGATGCGCGAGTCGGCGAAGCCCATCCGCTTGAGTTCGCAAAGCCGCGCCCGGTCGAGCGCGGCGATCCCCGCCTGTGCGAGCGCTGACTCCGCAACGACGATGTCCTCTATCGCTGAGAGAAACCAGGGATCGATTCGCGATGCCATGTGCACGGCATCGAGGTCGAGACCGGCGCGAAAGGCGTCGGCCACCCAGAACAGTCGATCGGGATTGGGCTCCCGCAACTGGCGCAGGATTTCGTCGCGGGATTCCGGCAGGGCTTCGGCGGCCACCCGCGGCGTCAATCCATCGACGCCCGTCTCGAGACCGCGCAGTGCCTTCTGCAAGGATTCCTGGAACGTGCCGCCCATTGCCATGACCTCGCCCACCGACTTCATCTGGGTCGTCAGCCTGGCGTCCGCCGAGGGGAATTTCTCGAATGCAAATCGCGGAATCTTGGTGACTATGTAATCGATCGATGGCTCGAAGGATGCGGGTGTTGCGCCTCCGGTGATTTCGTTGCGAAGCTCATCGAGCGTGTACCCGACCGCGAGCCGGGCCGCCACCTTGGCGATGGGGAAACCCGTCGCTTTCGAGGCCAGTGCGGAGGACCGCGACACCCGCGGATTCATCTCGATCACCACCACGCGACCATCCACCGGGTTGACCCCGAATTGCACGTTCGAGCCGCCCGTGTCGACTCCGATCTTGCGCAGGACCGCGATCGAGGCATCGCGCAGGCGCTGGTATTCCTTGTCGGTGAGTGTCTGCGCAGGCGCGACGGTGATGGAGTCACCGGTGTGCACGCCCATCGGATCGAGGTTCTCGATGGAACAGACGATGATGCAGTTGTCGGCGCGGTCGCGTACCACTTCCATCTCGAATTCCTTCCACCCGAGCACGGACTCCTCGATCAGCACTTCGTGCACCGGCGACAGTTCGAGGCCGCGCTCGACGATTTCCAGGAACTCCTGGCGGTTGTAAGCGATGCCTCCCCCCGACCCGCCGAGCGTGAAGCTTGGTCGGATGATCGTGGGATAGCCCACGGCGAGCTGCGCCTCGACGGCCTGTTCGAGCGTCCTGGCGATGCTGGCGCGCGGACATTCGAGACCGATCTCGCCCATGGCGACGCGGAATAGCTCGCGGTCTTCCGCCATGCGGATCGACTCGCGCGAAGCACCGATCAGCTCGACCCCGTATTTTTCCAGCACGCCATGATCGGCCAGCTCGAGTGCGCAGTTGAGCGCGGTCTGGCCGCCCATGGTCGGCAGCAGCGCGTCGGGGCGTTCCTTCGCGATGACCTGCTCGACCGTCCGCCAGGTAATGGGTTCGATGTAGACCGCGTCGGCCATGTCCGGATCGGTCATGATCGTGGCGGGATTCGAGTTCACCAGGATCACGCGATAGCCTTCGGCCTTGAGGGCGGCGCAGGCCTGGGCTCCGGAATAGTCGAACTCGCAGGCTTGACCGATCACGATGGGGCCTGCCCCGATCAACAGGATCGAGCGGATGTCGTGACGACGGGTCATGGCATGCGTGCGCCTGCTCCGCTTTTGCGGAGACTCTATTGCCGGGGATGCCGCGATTATCGCTGAACTTGCGCGGCGCGGCCACGCCCCGTGTGGCCTGCGTTGCGACGCGTGCCCGGACAAGTCACCAACACCGCCGAGAAAACCGGCGGGAAATGCGCTACCGAATGACGGCGACGCGGACGATCTGTTCGACTGGGATTCGCAGTTGGATGGGACCGCCCGCGGTCTGGGTCTCGAGCGTCAGGGCCACGTTGTTGGCGATGGTGACCCGGCCTGTGCGCGAGGTCCCGAGGGTCGTGGTGATCGACACGCGCCTGCCCAGGAATCTTCGGAAATCAGCATCGGGTGCCGCAGCCACGGTTTCCTCAACGGGAGCAAGCGGAGGCTTTGCCGGCTCCGCAGCGGCGGGATCGGGAGCTGCGGGAATGGCAGGCCGCGAAGTCGCCGGCGGTCGAGCGGTGGTCGACGGCGCGCTCGTCTCTGCTGCGAGCGCGTCGAACGATCCGGCGGATGCCGTCGGAAGGACGCTTCGCCGTGAGGAGGCGTTCCCGCTGACAGGCGTCGGCGTGGCTGGGAGTGCTGTGCTTCCGAGGCCTGACGGCGCGGGCCGGACCGCCGCAGCCATCGTTCGCATCGACGAACGCGTAGACGCAGTCTCGGGCATCGACATCGATTTCCCGCCCCAGGACGCGATGATGATTGCCGGCCTGCGCTCGGGCAGGAACTCGAGCAACAGCGGAAGTTGATGTCCGGCGATCGTGATTTCGGGGGAAAGCACACCGAGCTTCTGGGTTCGCGACAGCAGCCGGTAGTCACCCAGGCGTATCGGCCTTGCGGGTCGACTCCGCACCACAATCTCCCCACCTATGCTGGCGTGTTCCCGGTACGCCTGCTCCAGCGGCTCCGGCAAGGCGATCCGCCAGTTCGCGAGCTGGCGCCTGACCGCGATGGCATGGCGGGCCATGAACTGCGGGCGCGCCATCGCGAGGCGATGCGCGCATTCGCGGTTGCGGGCGCGCACGAAGGGACGATCCTTCAATTTCCATTCCTGCTCGGCCAGCTGCCACTGCCGCCAGTCGCTTCCGAGCAGGCTTGCATCGGCAGGCGGCAGGATGTGTGCTTTCCACATTGCCGTGCTGATGCCACCCAGTGCGAACGTGACCTCGAGTTGCGCGCCGCTGTCCCTTGGCGATACCACCGCCTGCACCTGCAGCGCCCCCGAGTCTCCGGCGCGCGCCGACACCGC
>JBGTIG010000071.1:0-16611 GCA_041745755.1 Lysobacterales bacterium | reverse complement strand
CGAGCGTCGAGCGCTCGCGCTCGAGTTCGTTCGTGAGTTCCGGCGAATCCACGCGAACCAGCACCTGGTCCTTCTTCACCGTGTCGCCGGCGCGCGCAACCAGCGTCACCGTGCCCGCTACCGGCGCATACAGCGTGGGACTGACCGCCGCGACGACGCGACCCTGCACGGCAACATCGCGCACCAGCGTGCCGCGCCGAACCTCGGCAATCCGCAGCCGCTCGCCGCTTACGGACTGTTCGGCGCCGAGCCGCCTCGACAAGCCCGGCCAACTCGCCGCCAGTGCGACCACGAGCAGTGCCGCGCCACCGACCAGCCACAAGCGCCGCCTGCGGACCGTGCCCGCGGGCGCGGTGATGATTCGGTCCTGCGCTGAGGTGTCGCGGATCATGCGGAAGCCGGCGCTGCGTGGCGGTGTCTGCTGAAGACTCAACGCACCGACCGTGCCACCTCCAAGGCATTGTTTTTTCTCGCATGTTGGTGGAACTTCGCGTGTCCGCCCGTCCGCCCGGACACTCCTGCGGACACCCCTTTGAGCCCCTCCCCCTCCGGGGGAGGGGTTGGGGCTCTTGCGGACACCCCCTGGAGCCCCTCCCCCTCCGGGGGAGGGGTTGGGGAGAGGGTACGAAAGGGCCGCGAAGCAACGACCTGGAGAAATTCCGCGACTACGCCCGCGCTTGGATTTCCTTGCCGCCCAGCCGCGCGAGAGCGCGCGATCAATCAACCCGGCGGCAAGTGCGTGCCCTCACCCCTGCCCTGTCCCGGAAGGGAACGGGTCCTTGCGCGCACCCGCTCGCTCGCTACGCATCGCCGCGCCCGCGCGCGGCCACGGGTCGGGCCGATGCGGGTTGGTAGAATTCGCGGTCCCGGTCATTCGCAGCAATCTCCTATGTGTGGAATCGTCGGCATCAGCGCCGAGCGCGACGTCACGCACGATCTGATCACGGGTCTGAAGGCGCTCGAGTACCGTGGTTACGATTCCGCGGGGATCTCGGTGCTCACGGATCGGGGGATTGAACGTCTGCGCGCCAAGGGCAAGGTGCGGGATCTCGAACTGCTGCAGGACGCGACGCCGCTCTCGGGCCACTCCGGCATCGCGCACACACGCTGGGCCACGCACGGCGTTCCGAACCAGATGAACGCGCATCCGCATCTGTCGGGACAGGTCTCGGTGGTGCACAACGGCATCATCGAAAACCATCGCGTGCTGCGCGCCGAGCTCGAGGCCGACGGATTCGAGTTCACGTCGCAGACGGATACCGAGGTGATCGCCCATCTCATCGAGCAGCGTCAGCTCGCCGGTGACGATCTGCTGCGGGCAGTGCAGTCGGTCGTGCCGCGACTCGAGGGCGCGTACGCGCTTGCGGTGCTGTCCGCGCGCGAGCCGGGCCGCGTGATCGGCGCGCGCTGCGGCTCACCGCTGGTGGTCGGCATTGGCGAGGGCGAACAGTATCTCGCCTCCGACATCTTCGCCCTCCTGCCCCTGACGCGGAACTTCATCTACCTGGAGGAAGGCGACACAGTCGAACTCACGCATGCGCGCGCCACCGTGTTCGCCCGCAACGGCGATCGCGCGGAACGCGAGGTCAAGACGCTGCAGATGTCGGCGGATGCGGTCGAACGCGGCGAGTACCGGCACTACATGCTCAAGGAAATTCACGAGCAGGTGCAGGCCGTTGCCGACACGCTCGAGGGCCGCATCGCTGGCGGTCGCGTGCTGCCGGGCATCTTCGGTGTCGGGGGTGATGCCCTGGTCGCCGCCACCGACTCGGTGCACATCGTGGCGTGTGGAACGAGCTATCACGCAGGGCTCGTCGCGCGTTACTGGATCGAGGCGCTCGCGGGCCTTCCCTGCACCTGCGAGATTGCGAGCGAGTACCGCTATCGCGACCCGGTGGTGCGACCGGGCACGCTCTACGTGACCATCACGCAGTCGGGCGAGACCAGCGACACGCTGGCCGCGCTCAGGCTCGCCAAGTCACGCCCCTACCTTGCGCATCTGGCGATCTGCAACGTGCCGGAGTCCTCGGTTGTGCGCGAGTCCGGACTGGTGTTGATGACGCGCGCGGGACCCGAAATCGGCGTTGCTTCCACCAAGGCGTTCACCACGCAGCTCGCGGCGCTGGCGCTGCTCACGGTCGAACTGGCACGTACCCACGGCGTGTCGGTCGAACGTTATGCCGATGCGGTGCATCAACTCGAACAGGTTCCCGGGCTCATCGCCGAGGTCCTCAAGCTCGACGGGGAAATCGCGGCGATGGCGGCGCACATCGTGCCGCGCCACCACGCGTTGTTCCTCGGGCGCGGCACGCAGTATCCGATCGCGATGGAAGGTGCGCTCAAGCTCAAGGAGATCTCCTACATCCACGCCGAGGCCTACGCCGCGGGCGAGCTCAAGCACGGCCCGCTGGCACTCGTCGACGACGAGATGCCGGTGATCGCGGTGGCGCCAAACGATCACCTGCTGGAGAAGCTCCGCTCCAACATCGAGGAAGTCCGCGCGCGCGGTGGCAGGCTCTATGTATTCGCCGACGCCAGGGTCGCGCAGGGCACGGCCAGCGGCGGTGACCTGCTGATCGAACTTCCGCCCTGCGGCGACCTGATCGCGCCGATCGTCTACTGCGTGCCGCTGCAGCTCCTCGCATACCACGTCGCGGTCGCGCGCGGCACCGACGTCGACCAGCCCCGCAACCTCGCCAAGTCCGTCACCGTCGAGTAGAGCCTGGCGCCGGTACCGACGGGTGGTCCTAAAAATAAAAGCCGTAAAAATTCAATAGAGCCTGTAAATCTCGTTCAGCCTGGCCCCAGATCGCCGCATGGCCACTTGCAGCTACGGCGTAAGCCAAAATGGCGCGCCCCAGGAGCTCCGTCGGTGCGCCCAAGGCGTGAGTCGGGTCGCGCCAATGCCCGACGAGCTCCAACGCCTCCTCGACGGTCGGTTGGTGTCGTTGGCACAAGCACTGCCGCTCACGGGCAATCGAAGCTGCTCCCGAACACCAGATCGGTCGGTAGTTCATAGAAAGTAAGCACATTGGCTTGCGGCCTACCAATCACCAGGCGAGCGGCGGATGCATCGTATGCCACGGTCATACCGCCCTCATTTTCGAGGCTTCCGAGTGCACTGTTGTAGCGGGAGATCATTCCCGCCGTTTTCCGGTCGCCGCGCCCGAGCGTCACTGCCCCCGCTTCGCGTGTACCGCAGCCTGACCACAATCCGCTGTCGACAAAATAGCTACCGTCCAGCAGTGGTCTCGCCCTCGCCAACGCGACGAAGTCGTTCGTCCCTGTACCAACTATCGAGTTAGCTATCGAGACCGAAGCGGAGTACGCCGCCGCCCCGTCGACCCATGTGAACGCACCTGCATTGGCGGCAGTGCCATTTCTCCAACTCCCGCTGGAGACTACGTAGTTTCCGTTGGTAAGCGCCGTGACTCCCGTGAAACCCACGTAGTCGTCTACACTCGAGCCCACCAGCGAATTTGCGGGCGACACATCCCCGATAGTGCCGACTGCCCCGTTGCCCCAGGTCACTGCACCGGTGTTGCGCGTGGCACCGCGATCCCATGTGTACGAGGTTACGACGTAATGGCCGTTGGTGAGTGCGATGACGCCGGGGGAAATGCCTCCATAGCCAACGTTGTCCTGTGCCGTCGTTCCTACAAGCGAGTTGTTCCTCGAAACGACGCCAATGCGGCCGGAAGCCCCGTCGGCCCACGTCACCGCTCCCACGTCGATCGTGCCGGAGTCATCCCAATCTGGGCTGCTGACAACGTAGTGGCCATTCTCAAGGGGAGCCACGCCTCCGCTTGCAATGCGGTCGTGGCTGGACGATCCGATCAGCGAATTCAATGTCGAGACAACGCCGACACGCGGACTTCCGCCGCTCACCCACGTTGCAGCTCCGGCGTTCTCAATGCCGTCATGACTCCACCACGGACTCACCACCACATAGTTTCCGTTGCGCAGCGGTATGGCGAAGCCTGATCCAACGCGGTCTCCTGATCTGGCACCAATCAATGAATTGTCTTCAGCAACCATGCCGGAGCTTGCTACGGTGCCGTTGACCCACGTCACTGCGCCGACGCGAGCAAGTCCCCTGGAGCCCCACTCTGGACTTGCGATTACGAAGTCGCCTCCCTCAAGCCGCGTGACGCTGGGAAAAAGAGTTCCGTCCTGATCACTGAAATGGCCGCCGACATGGTCGCTCGTCGCGCGCCCGATGATCGAGTTCTCGCGGGACACAGTACCCAACAGGCCGGATACGCCTGAGGCCCACGTTACTGCTCCCACGTCTGCAGTTGTGCCGTGATCCCAGCGTGGACTGACCACAACGTAGTTGCCGTTCGTGAGTGGGACGACGCTCGAACCAACCAAGTCAAGACTCGTCGTGCCGACTAGCGAGTTTCTCGCCGACACCGCGCCGGTGACGCCGGTCTGTCCATCGGCCCAGGTCGCAGCGCCCCGACCGCCGCGCCAGTCAAGGCTGCGAACCACAAAATTTCCGTTACCGAGCTCAACAGCGTACCCACCACCTACCCGGTCCCCGGCAGCGGTTCCCACAAGCGAGTTGGCCGGAGAAACGACGCCAGAAAGCCCGACAGCACCATTGACCCAGGTGACTGCGCCGACGTCCTGCGTGCTGCCATCTCCCCAGCTGGCACTGCAGATCACGTAGTTGCCGTTGCTCAATGCAATGATGAGAGTGAGGCCCACAAAGTCGCCCGGCGACGTCCCCACCAGCGAGTTTTCGGTAGAGACTTGTCCCCCCAAACCAGTATCACCGTCGATCCAGGTGACGGCGCCCGCGTTCGCCGCCGCACCATTTCTCCAATAGGGACTATTGACCACGAAGTTGCCGCTGCTCAGAACCGTAACGCCGCCCCGGCCGACCCAATCGTTTTGCGCGCTGCCACGGAGGGCGCTGATCAACTCCCCCGAGGGGCTGTAAAGGTACACGGCACCGGCGTTGGAGGCCGTACCACTCCAGTCGGGATCGGTCACCACGACGTTGCCATTCGGCAACACGGCGACGCTCGTACCAAATGCGCGACTACCCGACGGGCCTGGAACGTCGAATTGACCGGCCAGTGCGGAGGCGGTCAGCACCCATGCCAGCATCGCTGCGACTGTTGCGCAGACGTTCCCTTTTCGCGTCTTCCTACTCATCATCGACATGGTGGCGCCTCATGCCACCACTGTAGAGGTGATCTCGGCAAGGTGATACTGCTCTGCCTGCAAAAGCTGTCTTCGCCGGGCGGCCGAATGCGTGGTCAAGTGTCTGAACGCGGTTCGATCGGGGAATTGCCAAATCACAGCATTCATCAACACGGATCCCGCCGCCGCGGGAGAGCTGTTCTCACCGGCTACCTGATCGTACTTGTTGACCTGGCCGCACTTTCCGTCCTTTCGCCCTCGTTCTCGGGTGTAGGACTGCTCGCGTTGGGCCTGCTGCTGATTGGCACCGTTACGCCCGGCGGGAATGTCATGAAAAATCTGCAATCTTTCAAAAACCGGCTCTGCTGATACAGGTTTTACTTTTAGGTTCACGGGTGGTGAAAAACCACAGCGTTGGGAAGCGGGGCAAGCAGGGGCAGCGAGCAGCCGGCGTACCCGCGCCTCGCAGCACCTGGACTCGCGTCTGCGTCAGGGCGCCGAGGCCGGCTCGAAGCTGTCGTCGAAGACCGTGTCGATCACCTGCTCGTCGAGATAGATGTGCGCCGATCCGACATCGGCATCGGGGGACACCGCCGGTTGCTCGGTGCCAGGCGCGCCGACGATGAGGCTGACGTCGGACAGCGCAACCGCCGCGCCGAAGCCTTCGTTGTTGAAGTCGAACGGGCCGCGAACCAGGCGTTGAACCTGGGTCCACGATGTACCTGCGCGACTGAACACGTAGGTCGCTCCCTGGCCGAAACCATTCTCGCCGGACTGCGGCGCACCGACGGCCAGGCTGTTGCCGTCGAGCCCGAGCGAATAGCCGAACGATTCGTAGGGAGGGCCGCCCGTCGGCAACAACTTTTGCTGCTGGCTCCAGGTCGAACCTGCTTGCACGAAGACGTAGACGGCGTTGGGCGTGCCGTTGAACGGGAACGACCAACTCCTCCCGATCGCGGCGGTGTTGCCGGACAGGTCGAGTGTCGCCCCGAACGAGTCGCCGTCCACTGCATCGTCCGCGACGATCTTCTGCCGGAACGAGACGGAGGTCTCGTCGTAGCCGAACGCATACACCGCGCCGGTGCTGAATCCTCCTGGTGGTTCCTCGGAGGGAGCCGCAACGAGGATGGCTCCGTCGGATACAGCGACGCCCAACCCGAAATAGTCATCGGCCGCTCCGTCCGGAGCCACCAGCCGATCGGTCTGGACCCACGTCGAGTCGATCAGACGGAATACGTACGCCGCCCCCCGGAATTGTTGATTCACGTATTGGGTGGGTGCACCGATCACCAGAAGGTCGCCCGAGATCGCGGCGCTCGTACCGAATCCACCGTCCTGCTGGGGATCGGAGTTGATCAGCAGTTGCTGCTCACTCCACACGCCGTTCGGATCTCGTGCAAACACGATCCGTCCGACCAGCAAGTGATTTCCGGACAGGTTGAAGCTCGGAGAATAGGCCGTCACTGCCGCACCGCTCGTCCGCCGCAGCGACTGCCGGAAAACCCAGGCGTCGCCCTGGCGCTCGAACACGAACACGCCCCCGCGATTCGCCGGATCAAGCGTGTCGTACGCGACACTTGCAATCACTGCAGTATCGCCCTCTACCGCCACCGCTCGCCCGAGGCCGGAGAGGGCCGCGCCGTCCGAGGCTATTAATGGACTCTCTGGTGCCCATTGGCTTCCGGGAAAGGTGTAGGCGAACGCCTGGTCGTAGTCGGTGCCGATCAAGACGGTGTCGCCCGACATTGCGAGCGCATATCCAAAGTAAAGCGTCGCGCTGTTGGAGAATTGCTGCCGGAGCGTCCACACCCCATCCTGTTCTTCGAACGCGTGGACCACCCCTTCTCCCGCAGGCCCGAACCGGCGCTGGCGCGGTGAGCCCACCAGCACCCGTCCTTGCGAGATCGCGACCGCACTGCCATAGCCTTCAAATAGCGTGCTTTGAGTTTCGAATATTTTCTGTTCCTGGGTCCAAGTACTGCCATTCCTGACCCAGACGTAGGCCGCCCCTTGGTTGTCTCCACCAGGTGTCGAGGCGTTGGCGGCTCCGACCACGACGCGCTCGCCTTCCACTGCGACACTGCCACCGAAGTAATGCTGGTAGTTGCCGTCGTTTGCGAGGAGGACTTGCTGCTCGCTCCACTGCTCCGCGTTGCGGACGAACACGTGAGCGGCACCGCGACTGAAGTCCGTCTGCGGCGCGCCGATTACCACGGTCGTGCCCGAAAGACTAACCGACGCCCCGAACCCGGCAGCGACGACAGGCGTGTCGGCAATTAACTTGGCTCGCTCGTTCCAACTCCCGGATGAGCGTTCGAACGCGTACACCGCGCCGGCGTAAACCAATCCGGCGGCGTAGTGTTGGGGCGATCCGACCATGATCGTGTCGCCTTCGATGTCGAGGGCGGTGCCGAAGAGGTCGCTCTGGGCGCCGTCGCTGGGCAGGAGCTTTTCGACCTGGACCCAGGGTTGTCCTTGCCGTTCGAACACAAAAGCGGCGCCCGTCGACACTCCGGAATCGTTCAGCGCGCCGTTCGATCCCACCACTATGGTCTCGCCAGATACCGCAACGGCGGCGCCAAACTCGTATGTGGACTCCGCTTCATTCGGCAACAGCCGCTGCACATACGTCCAGGAAGTGCCCGAGCGCAAGAACACGTGCACCCCGCCCCGGTTGGATTGGCCTTCCGGACTATCGTCCTTGGGCGCGCCGACAACGGCGATGTTCCCATCGACCGCAACTGAAAGACCGAAGCCATCGCCGGACAGGACATCTTCCATCGGCCCGTTGCCCGGGTGATCGATGCGGACTTCTCCGCCGAAAGTGCGGGCCAAGGCCTGCTCGAGGTCGCGGCGGGCATCTGCGCTCGCGCCAGCTTGGCCGGGAGGTACCGCGTTCACGGCCGCGGAAAACCCGATCGTCGCCAGCGCGAGCCACGCAAGTAGCACAGCCGCGCCGCGCCGGAATCGTCGCGGGGAGGTGTAATCCCGGCGCGGGCGGGACAAGGGAGACAGATCGGTGCGAACCGCAGACATGGGACTGCTCTTCGGGGGCGAGGGCCCGTGACGTATCACGGATGGATCTTCATAGACTATCCGCCGAACGAGACCCACGTCCCTTAGCTGGAATCGTCTAGCGCCCGTAACAGCAGCGGTCGGGAGCATTGTCCCATATCCCGAACACCCTCCCGACCCGGGGCCCTCTGCCCTCGCGAAAATCGTCATCCCCGGGGCGCGATGTGTGGTCGGATGGGCGCCCTGCGGCGACCTGATCGCGCCGATCGTCTACTGCGTGCCGCTGCAGCTCCTCGCATACCACGTCGCGGTCGCGCGCGGCACCGACGTCGACCAGCCCCGCAACCTCGCCAAGTCCGTCACCGTCGAGTAATGGCCGCGCGCCCGCTTCGAGCCGGGCGATCGAAGGCGCTGGTGATTGCGCAGGCAACGAGAGCGCCCACGATCTGCGCGGCGAGGAAGCCCGGCACATCGTCGGGGCGAATGCCGGAAAAGGTTTGCGTGAACGCGCGCGCCAGCGTGACCGCGGGGTTGGCAAACGACGTGCTGGACGCGAACCAGTACGCCGCGAAGATATAACTCCCGACCAGCGCGGGCACCGCACGCGGCCGGTGTCGAAGCCCCAGCAATATCGTCAACACCAGCCCCGACGTGGCGACGGCTTCGCTCAACCATTGCGCGGCGCCGGTTCGCACCTGGATGCCGCGTTGCACCAGGGGCAGCTCGAACATCGCGTGCGCGAGCAGCACGCCGGCAATCGCGGCGAGTAGTTGCGCACCGACATAGGCCAGCGCTTCGCTCGTGCGGAGCTCGCCACGAACACGCATCGCGAGCGTGACGGCGGGATTGAAGTGCGCGCCGGAGATCGGTCCGAACAACGTGATCAGGACATAGAGAATGCCGGCCGTGGCGCCCGCGTTGGCGAGCAGCGCAATGCCGCGGTTGGCGCCGGCCAGCTCGACGCCCATGATGCCTGAGCCCACGACCGTCGTCAGCAGCAGCGTGGTGCCGAGAAACTCGGCAAGCAGTCTTTGCGCAATCGGCATCACAGGGAATCCAGCAACGCTTTCACGCGTGCTGAGATCTCGTCGCGAACGGCGCGGTAGGCATCTCCGTCCAGCGCCTTCGGATCGGGCAGTTGCCAGTCTTCGCGGCGCTTCGCAGGCACCCATGGACAACTGTCGCCGCAGCCCATGGTGACGACTGCGTCAAAAGTCAGTCCCTCGATCGCATCGAGCGACTTCGAACGGTGCGCGTCGAGGTCGTAGCCGATCTCGGCCATGCTGCGGATCGCCCTCGGATTGATCGCACCTGAAGGATTCGAGCCGGCGCTGTACGCCTCGATTTTTTCGCCGCCCTGCATGCGCGCAAAGGCTTCCGCCATCTGGCTGCGGTTCGAGTTCTCCACGCACACGAACAGCACGCGCCTCATGCGCACCCGGCTCCGCAGACGGGTGGTGCCCCCTGATCATAGGGAGCCACGTCAGCAACAGGCACTTTTCGGTGCGCAGCATGCGGGTCCGTCCTGCGTCGGGATTGCAATCGACCCTGCATCGGGGCTACAGGCCACGCCGTCCGTGACGCAGGCGGCGTCGCCCGCGTGGTACGTCGTCGACTCGCCTTGCGAGTGGAAGGTTTCCCAGCGAATTCCGTGCGGGTCTTCCGTCCACACTTTCTCCGACTTCACGTAACAGCAGACGGCCGCCGCTTCCGCCACCCGGGTGCTGCCCGCGCCATCGATGCGGCGACCAAGTTCCAGAAGCTCGCCCTCAGTTTCCGCCTGGATGCCAAGGTGATCGATCCCCGGGGTTCGGCCCCGGGTCGAGATGGCGAAGTTGACGCGCGGATCGTCCAGCAGCCACTTGGCGTAGTCGGGCTTCGCCACGGTGGGTTCCGCCGCGAACAGTTCGGAATAGAAGCGAACGTTGGCGGTGAGATCGGCGACGGTGAGGTGAACGTGGAAACGCTTCATTTCGGGTTTCCTTGCTTGCGGGGAGCGCGGGCGCGCGGCGTACACACGGCGGGGGGATCGCAGTCGCGGGCATCCACACCCGCACAGCAGTTCAAGGTGAGGTAGGCGAGCAGCGCGTTCATCTGCGCATAGTTCGCGCGCACCCGAATGAGTCGGCCATCGTGCTGGTCGACGACCAGCTTCGCAGCTCGCAGGATATTCAGGTGCGCTGTCAACGTCGCGGGCGGGAGCCGCAGGTGCTCACGCAGTTCGCCCACGCTGATTCCGTCGGGGCCGGTCTGGACAAGTTGACGAAACGCAGCCAGCCGCGGAGCGTGGCTGAGCGCGGTCAGTGCCTGCAGCGCGTTGATCGTTTTCATTCTTCTATATTTCCAGAAATATAGAATTAACACAAGCAGGCACTTTCGCGGGTGGCAACGTGGCGAACCTGCACGATTGCCCTGCCCCCCATTCCGGGGGCCTAAACTGGCGTGAAATCGTCACGCTTCCCGTTGTATTGGAAGAACCGGGGAAATCCCCACCCCCGCGGCGGGTACCGCCGCATTTCGACACCGCCCGGAGGACCGCCCATGCGCTACGCCACGATGCTTTCACTGCTGGCCTTCAGTTGCGCCACCCACGCCGCCGGCGTGTCGGGATTCTGCGAGCGCGATGGCAAGCGGCTCGAGTTCACCGACGGCCTCGCGTTCGCCGACGCGCGCGAGAACGACGCCGTTACCACGACGATCTACTTCAGCGCAAAGCCGCTCGATCGTGCCGCGCTGGCGGCCTGCACGGAGTGCGCGGGCGAACTGCCGGAAAATACTTTCCTGAGTCCCCGGGGCGACCTGATCGAGACGCAGAAGGACGCGATCGCGAAGGGCTGGATGGAGATCCAGCACGTCGGTGGTGAGCTCGACATGTCCACCATCGTCAACATCATGTACATCGCCGACGACGGCACGCACACCGGACTCGACGGTGGCAACGGCAGGATCTCGTTCGACAAGCGCGACGAGACGCGCGTGGCCGGCAAGGTCACGACCGAGGCGCGCGAAGCACCGATGAACGAGACCGACATGAACTGCGATATCGCCTTCGACCTGCCCGTCGGCTGGCCGAAGTAGCGCGTCACCTCGCCCCGGCGCCGTAGCGCGGGGCTTGCCCCGCCGCGCGCGGTGTTCCCGCGAGCATGGGGATCCAGCAGCCGGGCCAGCCCGGCGCTACGACGGCGCGCGGGATCGAAGGACGGCCCGCCTTGAAGCGGGGCTCGTCCCTCCATGCTCGTACGGGCTTGCGCGGCGCGCAAACGCAGGCGCTCGTGCACCTGGTCGGAACATTGCGGATGGTCATGACCGCCATGCATGGAACTCCCGGTCAGGGCTGACGCCTGCCATGCTGGCAGTGACAGCAATGCAGTCACTTTGCCTCATGGACTGCTAGTCTCGACGGGCAACCGGATCTGCTTCTGCAGCGCCTGGAAGCGCGGATCGCGATGCAGCGGCTCGAACTGGGGAACGGGGTACAGGTATTGGCGCAAGGGGTCGCGCTCAGCGAACAGGCGCTCGAGTTCGGTCAGCGCAAGATCGTTCTCTCCCAGCATCGCCAGCATCACCGGCTTGCCCGTCACGCCGCCGAGACCGTGCGCGATGATCTGCTGCACTGCGACGTCCAGCTTGCTGCGGTCCTGCATCGCGGCGATGAAGCTCGCCATCATTTTCTGCTCGGTTGCGGGCAGCGCGCGCGCTGCCAAGAGGGCCTCATCGAAGCGGCGCAGCTCGACCAGGATCAGCGCCTTGGTCACGTGGGCATAAAAGAGATCGGGTGCCAGCCGCAGCGATTCTTCAAGGTCGGGTATAGCTGCGGCAGGATCGCCCTGGTACCACCGCGACAAGCCTCGCGCGAAATGGATGATCGGCGCCAGCGGATCGAGCACGAGCGCGCTGTCGTACTGCACGTTGGCCTCCGACCAGCGGCGCTGAAACGTGAGCATTTCGCCATACCACTGGTGCGCGGTCGAATCGCGCGGATCGCTGGCGAGGGCCGCGCGAAAGTCCGCCTCGGCGCCGGCCCAATCGAACTTGAGCGCGCTGCGCACGTAGGCCCGGGCCGACAACGCGCGGCTCGACGCCGGATCGCGACGCAGGGCCTCATTCGCGGCATCCAGCGCCTCGCTGACGGTGTCGATGAGGCGGCCGTCGCCCGCCGGATCGAAGATCGAATACTCGGGGATGATCGCGTAGGTTTGCGCGAGGCCCGCCCACGCGTCCACGTAGTCGGGATCGGCGGCGAGCGCGGCCTTGAAGGCCTCCTCTGCCGACTGCAGATTCACCAGGCCGCGCCGGTTCCAGAAATAGCGGCCGCGCAGGAAATGCTGATGCGCCTCGGGACTCGAAGTCGATTCCTGCGCGAGGCGATTCTCCTGCCTACCCTTGAGGATCACCTTGAGCTTTTCGACGATCGAGCGCGCGATGCGCTCCTGCAACTCGAACACGTCGCTCAGATCGCCATTGTAGCTCTCCGACCACAAATGAAATCCATCCTTGGTCTGGATCAACTGCGCGGTGATGCGCACCTTGTCGCCCTGCTTGCGCACGGAGCCTTCAAGGACATGCGCCACGCCCAGCGCCTCGCCGATGGTCTGCAGCTTCTCGTTCTTGCCCTTGAAGTAGAACGATGAGGTTCGGCCCGCCACCTTCAGGTCCTCCACCTGCGCCAGCGCGTCGAGGATTTCCTCCGCCATGCCATCGGAGAAATATTCCTGGTCGCGGTCCGGGCTCAGGTCCACGAACGGCAGCACCGCGATGGATTTGCGGGAAATGGGATCAGAGTCAACTTCCGGCGCGGGTGCGGCCGGGACTGCAGCGATAGCTGGTCCGGAGAGGGACTCTGCCCCCATTTCCTTTTTCGCCACTCGCGAAGGCGCCAGCACGAACTTGTCGACACCGAAGTACACCAGCGCCAGTACGAGCACCGCGATGATCATGCGATCCATGCGCCGCGCCGTCTCTGGCGCGATCGATTGTCCAACGGGCACGTCGTCGTCGCGCTTGAGCCCTTCCGGAGTCAGCTCGAACACCCACGCAAACACAAGTGCCGGCACGAAGCCGAGCGCGACCAGCATCACGAGGGTCTTCAGCACCCACCCCGGAGCGCCGAAGACCGGGAGCAGCGTCTCCGCCACCTGCACGATGAGCCACGCGCCGACGAGGTACAGCCCCGCCATGCGGATGACGTTGCGGCGACGGAGCTCGGCGAGGAAGCCTGTGCGACGTTGCGCCGCGCCCGCCGCGCGAGATGGTTCGCTATCGATCACGGCCGCTTGCCTTTGTTCCGCGCATCGGCGCGCGCGCGCCACGCGTCGAAGCGCGGATCGCCTGCGAGCGCTTCGAAGGTGTCGATGTAGTCGAGGTCGGTATCTATGTAGGGCAGCATGCCGATGGCCTGTTCGCGGGCACCCAGCAGTACAAACAACACGGCGAACTGGTCGGCCTTGCCGCCACGGCGATGACGCGGCGCCATGCCTTCCACCAACGCCACGGCGTCAGGGCGCTGCGCGGTGTCGATGATGCCTGCGACAGCAGAAAGGGGGTCAGAGCCAGTTTCCGTTGCCGAGATCCTCGTCTCTTCGGGACTGGCAGGCCCGGAAACTGACTCTGACCCCCTTTCTGCTTCGCGCGGCCACAAACGGTTGGCGCCGAGCGCGAGCAGGGCCACCGCCAGTCCCGCCAGCACCATGCGATCGAGCCGCTTGCCGGTTTCGGCTGCGATGGACGCGGCAACGGGAACCGACGCGGTCCTCTCGATGCCTTCGGGCGTCACCTCGTAGATCCACGACAACACGAGCGCAATCACGAAGCCGATCGCCAGCAGTATCAGCACGAGCCGCGGCACCCAGTCCGGCAGCAACAGGATCGGCGCGACGACTTCGACGATCTGCAACGTAATCCACGCGAACACCAGCCACGCCGCAGCCACGCGCAACACGCTGCGGCGCTTGAGCTCGGTGAGCAAGCCTGCGCGCGAGGAGTCGACGCCGCTCGTTTGCGTTCGCCGCGCGCCGGTTTCGCTCATTGCCGGCACGCCAGTTGCGGAACTGCCTCGGTGGGCAGGACGCAGAAGTCGGGTGCGCTCTCTACGCGCCAGTAGGCGAGGAGGCCATGGCGATCGGCGAACTCGACGAACCGCGGATGTTCACGAAAGCTGCGGAACTCGGGATACCAGACCGTGAAGAGCAGCGCCTGCGTGCGCGCGGTTTCGGTGTGTAGCGAGGCATCCACCGCGGCGTCGGTCATGCCGAAGACCTGGAGGAATGTCGCCCACTCGAGACCGGGCGTCGCGTTTGCGGCGGCGCCGAGCCGCTGTTGCGCCGCGGCCAATTGTTCCGCCGCGCCGAGCGCCGGGGCGATCGAACGCAGAGTCTCGCGCTGGTCCCGCGGCAGGCCTTCATCGTCGTGCAGCCAGTCGAGCAACCGTTGCGGGGAATCCAGTGCATTGCCGGGAACACCGCGGCCTGGGTCCGCGAGGTCCGTTCCGGTCCCGGCATCCATCTCGCCGTCGGCGCGGCGCGGAATGAAGAACAATGCACGACTGGCGGGCCCGCGCCAGCCGAGCGCATGTGCGCGTTCGAGCAGGTCGCGCGCCGCCTCGGGTTCCCCCTGGAGCGCGGTGGTGATGCCGACCCATCCGATTGCGAGGCCGCTCAGGGGATCGAGCCGGAGCGCCTGGTCGAAACTCGCCCGCGCCGCCTCGATGTGTCCAACCTCGAAGAGGCCAAGGCCCTGCCACACCCAGGTGTTGGCGTTGTTCGGCTCGAGGGCAAGCGCTTCCGCTATCAACGTCGAATGACGCAGGCGATCGCCGGCATCAGCGGCCAGTCGAGCGCTGACTGCGAGCGCGCCCGGATGTTGCGGGTCGATTGCGAGTGCCTTCGCTGCCGCAGCCTGCGACGCTTCCAGCGTATCGATGCCGGGTGGCGCCTCCGCGTAGGATCGCCACACGTACCAGGTGCCCGCCAGCGCCGCCCATGCATCCGCGTAGCGGGGGTCTCGCGCCGTGGCCTGCTCGAGCAAGTCGCGCGCCGCCGACAGGTTGGCGCCACGTTGCGCGAAGAGTTGCCGGCCGCGCAGGAACAGTTCGTACGCCGCAAGATCACGGGTTGCCGTCGCCACCTTGACCTGCCGCACACCGAGCGTTGTCGCGAGGGCGTCGGCGATCGACTGCGAGATTTCCTCCTGCACGAGGAAGATGTCCTCCAGCCGACGATCGTAGGTCTGCGACCAACGCGGACGATCGTGCGCCGCTTCGATCAGCTGCACCGAGATGCGCACGTCGTCACCCTGTCGGCGCACGGACCCTTCGAGCAGGTTGGCCACGCCGAGCTGGGCCGCGATTTCGCGGAGGCTCGTAGCCCTGCCCCGTTCGCGAAACACGAAGGACGACGTGCGGGACGTGACCTTGAGACCCTCGATGCGCGCGAGCACGTTGAGGAGTTCCTCCGAAAGCCCGTCGGCGAACCACGCGTCGTCGGCAGCGGGGCTCATGTTCGCGAACGGCAGCACCGCGATCGAGTGCGGATCGACGGGGCCTGGCGGGCGAGCGGGCGCGGCTGGAGCGGCGATCGTCCGCACGACAGTCGGCCCGACCTGCGAGGGCGCGGTTTCCGTGATGAACTGCCGCATCAGCGACAGGCTGAGCGCCGCCAGCACCACCACCACGGTCATCTGGTCAATGCGCTTGCCGATGATTGCATTGTGCGGATTCGCGCCTTCCGGCCCACGGTCGACGCGGAGGCCATGCGAGGTCATCTCGTAACGCCACGCCAGCCACAGCACGGGCAGCCACAAGGACACCAACGCAAGAATGATCCAGCGCAGCGCGCGGACCGGCAGGCCCAGCGCGGGAAACAGCAGCGAACACATGGCGACCAGCAACCACGCCAGTGCCAGCCACGCGATGCCCACGCGAAGAACGTTGCGGCGCTTGAGCTCGGCGATCAGCTGCACCTACGTACCTCCTGCAGGGAAACGCGCGACGACGCGATGATTGCACGGGAAAGTAGGTCAGGCCGCCTGGTCGACCTGTCGATCGGCGCGCACGAGCAGGATCAGCACCACGCCGACCACCGCGAAACCCGCGCCGATGGCGATCGCCGTCGCCCAGCCAGCGAAAAGGAGCGAAAAGGGGACGGAGGTAATTAAGGGCGGCGCAGCGGTCGCCAATGCGGGCTCGACCGGGCCCTCAATTACCTCCGTCCCCTTTTCGGCTGTCCCCTTTTCGGCTGCGTCTCCTTTTCGGCTGGTCCCCTTTCGGCTGGTGACGGCGTGGGCCGGCGTGACGGTCACGCGCGATGTCAACGTGACGCGATGCAGGCCGAGGAGGCCCGCGCAATTATGTTCATTTCGCGATCTCGTCGCAGGTGAAGTCGTTCCTGCCCGAGGCGCGGCACTGGGGCGGGAAGCCGTGCTTGCGCCAATACGCGGGAACGCCGA
>JBGTIG010000070.1:0-12852 GCA_041745755.1 Lysobacterales bacterium | reverse complement strand
GGCGCGTCCGCGTGGCCCGCCGCCGAACCCGGGTCCACCGACGAACAGTCCGACGACAGCGCCGACGATCGCCCACAGCATGACCGCGCCCACCCCAGCCAGGAGCGCGCCGATGGCCCCGTTGCCTATCGCGACCAGCGGCGCTCGCAGCAGGCCACGCAGAGACAGTGCGCCAAGCAGCGAGGCGAGAATCATCGCGATGATCGCTGCTGGCAGGATTCCGCCGAACGCTCCAGCACGCCCCTCCCGCCGCGCCTCGGGCACCGGCAAGGCTTCGCCGTCGATCAGCCGCACCAGCGCGGTCGTCACGTCGTCGATGCCACCCCGGTAGTCCGCGGCCTTGAAACGCGGGACGAGGTAATCGTCGATCAGCCGACTCGCGACGACGTCGGGGATCGCGCCTTCGAGACCGCGACCGACCTCGATGCGCGCCCGACGGTCGTCCCGGGCGATCAGCAGCAACACGCCGTCGTCGATGCCAGCGCGCCCCGGACGCCACTGGTCGAACACGCGTATCGCGAAAGCTTCGATGGCTTCGGGGTCCGTGGTCGGCACGATCAGCAGGACGATCTGGCTGCCCCGACGTTGTTCCAGCGCCTGGAATCTCGCGGCGAAGTCATCCGCTTCCGAGGCGCCCAGGAGTCCGGCGGTATCGATCACTCGCGCGGTCAGCGCCGGTATCGCGACGAGTCCCCCGGCATCGCGCGCCGAAGCCGTCTGCTCGACGCGCTGCGGACTCCGGGCCGGCGACGTCGAGTCCGTGCGGCCTTCCGGAGCCGGGGGATCCGGGTCGCGCCGAGCGCCTTCGGGCGCATTCGGCAGGGATTTCGAAGGAGCCAGCACTTGCGGGAACACCACCGCGCTCGCGAAACAAAGCAGCGCGAGGACTGGCAAGAGCGTAGCCCTCATGCCGAGTCGCGGACGAGAGTAGCTCGCCGTCGCTGCGTCGACGGAAGCCCCTCGCCCTTCGGAGATTCGACAGGGCGGGGCGACAAGGCGCCTGCCGTGTCCGAGCTTGCGCGGGATCAGCACGGCGTGCGGGCTCCCGACGCCGGTGGCGATTCAGGTGGCAGGCTCGGGCGTCGGTGTGGGGTCGGGTACCGGCAGGCGATCCCCGGGCGTCGGCGACGGCGACGGCAAAGGCTGCGGCGGTGGCAGTGGCGACGGTCCGGGCGTGGCGGGACGCGAGAAATCCACGGTCGGAGGTGCTGCGATCGCCGCCTCGTTGGCCACGGTGAAATTCGGCTTGATCTCGTAGCCGAAGATTTTCGCCGTGAGATTCTCCGGGAATGTCCGCGCAAGTGTGTTGTAGGCCTGCACACTCTCGACATAGCGGTTGCGCGCGACCGTGATGCGGTTCTCGGTGCTTTCGAGCTGCACCTGCAGGTCGCGGAAACCCCGATCGGATTTGAGGTTCGGATAGTTCTCCGTGACCACAAGAAGGCGCGCGAGCGCCGATGAAAGCTCGCCCTGCACGGCCTGGAACTGCGCGAGCGATTGCGCATCGCCGGCGTTGACATTCACCTGGCCGACGCGGGCACGCGCCTCCGTAACACGCACCAGGACATCCTGTTCCTGTTGCGCGTATCCCTTCACCGTCGCCACCAGGTTCGGAATCAGGTCCGCTCGTCGCTGGTACTGATTGACGACCTCCGACCATGCGGCCTTGACTTTTTCGTCCGCGCGCTGGAAATCGTTGTAGCCGCAACCCGAGAGCAGACCGACCAGCAGCAGCGGGAATAGCGTGCGCAAAATTTTCATGCGGAGTCTCCTGCGGAATCGAGCGTCGCGGCAATGGCGGGGGGTCGATCGATGCCGGCACCGCCGCGCACGCCGTTGGAGTCCAGGTGCGCGCGACGCTGGCGCGCCCGCATCACCATGTTGAGCGCCTCGACTCCGCCCGAGAACGCCATGGCGAAGTAGAGATACGCGCGCGGGACCTCGAGATGCACGCCCTCGGCCACCAGTGCGCCGCCCACCAGGATCAGGAAAGTGAGTGCGAGCATCTTGATCGTCGGATGCTTGTCGATGAAATTGCCGATCAAATCGGCGGCCAGCAACATGACCGCAACTGCCGTGAGGATGGCGATGACCATGATGGGAACGTTGTTGACCATGCCGACCGCGGTAATGACCGAGTCGAGCGAAAAGACGATGTCGATGATCGCGATCTGGGTGATCGCCATTGAAAAACTGGTCGAAGCCCGTCCACCCGGCGTGCCATCGTTCTCGCCGCCTTCCACTGCCTCGTGGATTTCCATCGTCGACTTGATCAGCAGGAACAGGCCACCGACGATGAGCACGAGGTCGCGTATGGAGATGTCGATGCCGAATGCGGTGAACAGCGGCACCGTCATGCGCGCGAGATACGCGAGTGTCACCAGCAGGAGGATGCGCGAGATGCATGCAAGCCCGATGCCGAAACGGCGCGCGCGCGATCGCTGCGCCATCGGCAACCGACTGACGACGATGGAGATGAATACGAGATTGTCGACCCCGAGAACGATCTCGAGCGTAGTCAGGGTCAGCAGTGCGACCCAGCCCTCCGCGGTAAAGATCCATTCGAACACGAGGGTTACTCTCCGGGTCCGGAGCGGCGGGCCCATTCACGGGCCGCGTCGATCAACCCGGCGGCATCGTTGCGATGAGAAGCCGCCAGGGTGATACCGGCTGTCGCGGGCTTCAGGAATGCGGCCATAGCAGGACCGTCCACACGACCAGCACGTTCAGCATGCAGGCGAACACGGCAGCCGAACCCATGTCCTTCGCGCGGCCCGCGAGCTCGTGGAATTCGGGTATCAGTTTGTCGATCACGCATTCGAGACCCGAGTTGATGAGTTCCATTGCCAGTACCGGAAGCAGCACGCCGAACAGCAGGACCCGTTCGAACACGTTCTCGCCCAGCCAGAATGACAGCGGCGCCGCCACGATGAACAGGTAAACCTCGAGCCGGAATGAGCTCTCGGTGAGGAACGCGTCGCGCAAGCCCTTGAGGGACCAGCGAGTTGCGTTCCAGACGCCGAGCGGCCCGCGCGGCGCGATGCCGGCTCGGCCATCCGCCATCAGATTCTCGCCACCTCGACGCTCGCGATGCCCGCCGGAGCGGGCGCGTGCGGCGCCTTCGGTGCGTGCGCCACATCGAGTTCGCGCACCGCCTTGACGTCATCGAGGCGGCGTACCGGTGTCGTGTACGGCGCGGCTTTCATCCAGTCGGGATCGCTGGCGGCCTTCTCCAGCAGTTCCGTCATGACATCGACGAAACGATCGAGGGTCTCCAGGCTTTCGGTCTCGGTCGGCTCGATCAGCAGGCATTCGGGCACCAGCAACGGAAAGTAATTGGTGGGCGCATGGATCCCGTAGTCGAGCAGTGACTTGGAGAAATCCAGCGCGGTGATGCCGTTCGCCTTCTTCTGGCGCGCAGCGGTCACGATGAATTCGTGGCTTGCGCGACGCTCGGGAAGCGCGAGGTCGTACCCGGCATCACGCAGGCGGGCGGCGAGATAATTCGCGTTGAGCGTCGCGTACTCGCCGACGCGGCGCATGCCCTCACGCCCCAGCAGTCTCGCGTACACGTAGGCGCGCAGCAGCACGCCGGCATTGCCTGCGAATGCCGAAAGCTGCCCGATGCTTTGCGGCCGGTCCTCCGCGCGAACCAGGCGGTACGCCGCCGATCCGTCGGCGGATTCGTGTTTCTCCACCATCGGTATCGGGAGGAATGGCCGCAACCGCTCCGAAACACCCACGGCACCTGCGCCCGGGCCGCCGCCGCCGTGAGGAGTCGAGAAAGTCTTGTGCAGGTTCATGTGGATGGCGTCGAAACCCATGTCGCCGGGCCGCACCTTGCCGAGGATCGCGTTGAGATTCGCGCCGTCGTAGTAGAGCAATCCGCCGGCGTCGTGCACCAGCCTCGCAATCTCGACGATGCGGCGCTCGAACACGCCGAGTGTCGAGGGGTTGGTCAACATGATGCCCGCGGTGTTCGGACCGAGTACCTTTTTCAGGGCCTCGACATCGACATCGCCATCCTTCCCGGTCGCGATCTCGCGCACCGTACAGCCGCACATCACCGCGGTCGCGGGATTGGTGCCATGGGCGGCGTCCGGCACGATGATCTCGTTGCGCTCGGTCGAACCGCGGCTGCGGTGGTACGCCATGATCATCGCGACACCGGCGAACTCGCCCTGGGCACCGGCCATCGGAGAAAGCGACACGCCACCACGCATGCCGGTCACGTCGGCCAGGATTTCCTGCAGGTCGAACATGCAGCTGAGAAATCCCTGCGACAGCGACTCGGGCGCATACGGGTGCCGGGCGAGGAATCCCTGCTGCATCGCGAGCGTGTTGCAGGCACGCGGGTTGTACTTCATCGTGCACGAACCCAGCGGGTAGAAGTTCGTGTCGATGGAGAAATTGCGGCGCGAAAGATTGGTGTAGTGCCTGACGGCCTGCAGCTCGGAGACTTCGGGCAAGCCGACCGGCGTTTCGCGCAGCAGCTGCTTCGGCAGGTCGTCAGGAACGGCCATGGAGGGCGGCAACTGCGAGCCCGACACGCGTCCGGGTTTCGAGGCATCGAAGATCAACATGAACCGCCGTATCTCGATCGGGTTGAGGCCGCCGCATGATGCCACAACGTGTGTCGGCGGAACCGGTGGGGACCCCTTCTCAGCACACCCCGGGAACCCCGGCATGCGCGGATTCAGGATCGGGCGCGCAACCATCGTTCACCCACCGAAAGCGGGTGAGGGTGCAGCTACTTCGACATTTCCGCGACATTGTTACGCGATTCTGTCGCACAGATTCCAACGCTTCCCGCTGGCGATTACATGAGGACAGCGACGCTGGGTTCGGGCGCCTCGTGCGATACCACCCCGCGCAGCCGGTCCCTCAGCGCGACGGCTTCAGCCAGCGGCAACCAGGCGACTTCGATGGGGCTTGCGGAAATTCCCGAGCCGCCGGCACTCGCGACCGCGACGCGCGCCATGCCATTGCGTCGATCACCCGGAGTTTCACGCAGCTGCACGGCCTGTATGTCGCGAAGACGCACCGAATCCCAGCGGTGCGACAGCCAGCCGTCACGCGCCGCGAAGGTGACCGAATCCACTGAGTAGGCAGCGAACCTGGCGCGGCCGCGGGCGCCGAGCCAAAGCCAGGGCAGCAGCAGCCAACCCCACCATGCCCAGGGATTGGCCAGACCGGCGACGCCGGCCACGGCGAATACGACGAGCGCCGGCCATTTGAATATCCGCCAGGCCGCGCGCGGGTGAAGCGGACGCCAGTCGTCCCGCGTCCAGTCGGCTTCCGGGCGAATCTCGGCGAGAATCCTGCGTGCCGCCGGCAGGGTGGCGATCGGAGCGAGCCAGCGCAGGCGGGATTGCCGTTCGCCCTGGACGTTCGCGCCTGCCAACGTCACTTCAAGCGACACGCGATGCATGCGCGCGAGCAGCCACGACTGGCGCACCGTGACTCTCTGGATCCGGCGCGGCGTCGCGCCTGCGCGGGTGCGGGTGAGCAATCCCGATTCACTCACGATGCGCTGGCCCTGGCGCTCCAGCCGGAATCCGTGGAACTTGATGATGGCGATCGCCACCGAAAGCAGGCGCAGCAGCAACCAGACCAGCAGCAACATGCCGAGCGCCACGATCAGCACCGACACCACGCCATGCGCGCCGACGAAGCCCCAGGCCGATTTCTGCAGGCTCGTCGCGATGGCGTCGACGAAGGGTAGTTCCCGATAATCGACGTCGAACTGGAACGACGCGCCCCATAGAGCCGCCAGCGCGATCACCCCGCGATTCGAAGAGACTCCGAGTCGCACGAGTTCGCCGAATCCGAGCGAATGCAGCACCTCGGGAGCCGCGGCGTCGGCTTCGCCTGCGCTCGCGTGCAATGCGGTTGAATGGCCGGTGCCTTCGCGCAGCAGGTGTTCAAGTCGATCGGCTTCGCGGCGCGCGATCACGTTCATGACCGCCTCGGGCTTGACGCCACCCGCCGACTCGAGCCTTAGCTCCGTCACGCCGAACAACCGGTGCAGCGGATTGCGCCGCTGCACCACATTGTGGATGCGCGCGAGCGGAATGTGGCGCTCCGTCCGATTGAAAATGCCCTCGCGAACGATCAGCTCCTCGCCTTGCAACCGGTAACGGAATCCGACGCTGTAGACGATCGCGTACAGGGAAAGCCCGACGGCGCCGAGGGCTCCGAAGAACACCCATCGATCGCCGCGCCCGAACAGCAGCAGGAGCACCAGGGGAAACACCATCGGACGCAACTGGGTGAGCAGCACGAAGAGCCAGGACCAGGGGTGCAGACGCCGGTCGGCGCCGCCGAACCCGGGCTGCGGATCGGAAGCTGGGTGCTGTGGGGAGGATTCCTGCTCAGGCATCGGTGCCAGCGCGATTCGCCGGCGCCGCGCTCACGGGCGGCTCGCGCTGGGCATGGTCAGGATTTTCCGCGGCGGCGGGTTCGGCGTCGATGATTACCGCGTCGCGACCCAGCAGCCGGTCGCGCAGAACCAGCGCGTCCGCATATGCCAGCCCGTCGATTTCGAGCGCACCGAGCTGCGCCGCGGCCGTGAATACCTTGAGCTTGCCGATCCCGTACCGCCGCGCGAGCGGACCCTGGTTGACTTCGGTGTGCTGGATTCTCGCGCTGGGTATGAAGACCTCCGAGTGCCACCAGACGCCGTGTCGATACGCCAGCCCGCCGGAGTGGCGCTGGCAGCGAAACCTGCACGCCGCGATTCGCCGGTAGCGCATCGAAACCAGATGAAGCAGCAGAGCAGTCAATGCGCCGAGCACGAGCGCCCAGGCGCCGACGAAGGCGCTCGCAACCAGTGTCGATGGCACCAGCGCAAGGACGAGCGCAATCCCGTGCTGCCATGCCCACAGCCGCACGGCGGCGGGGTGTAGCGGATAGCTCTCGAGCACGAGGTCCGGGTCGAAGTCCGGTGCAGCGGCATTGGGCGGGGGCGCGGACACGGGCGATGCGTCCGCAGCTTCGGCAGGAACGGCCGGGTCGCCGGCCGGCATCGACAGCGGACCGTTCGGCGCTGGCGTTCCGGTCAACGCGAGGACCCGTCGGGGTAGATGTCAGTGCGGCGCTGGCCCTCGGCGTCGATCCAGCCGCGGTACATGCCCGCGGTGTTGAACGGCATCGAGAACTCGCCGTCGCGACCCAGCGCGATCACGCCGCCGTCGCCTCCGAGCTTCGGCACCACGCGCAGCACGACTTCCTCGCTCGCCGCGCGAATCGAGTCACCGCGATAGGCGACGCGCGCGCAGATATCGTGCGCGACGGCGGCGCGGATGTAGAACTCGCCCCAGCCCGTGGCCGACACCGCACAGTGCGCATTGGCATACGTGCCGGCACCGATGATCGGAGAATCGCCCACCCGGCCCCAGCGCTTGTTGGTCATGCCGCCGGTCGATGTGGCGGCTGCCAGGCCACCCTTGCGATCGCGCGCGACCGCGCCCACGGTGCCCAGGTAGGAAGGCGCATCCGTGGCCTCTGCCTGCGCCTGCGTTCTGGCAGCCGCCTTGCCCAGTTCATCCTGCAACTGCTGCCAGCGCTCCTCGGTGCGGAAATACCCCGGTTCGACCAGGCGGATGCCGATTCCGCGCGCGAATTCCTCCGCGCCCTTGCCCGTCAGCATCACGTGGGGTGACTTCTCCATCACCGCGCGCGCGAGCACGATGGGATTGCGTACCCGGCGCACGCCCGCCACGGCGCCGGCGCGCAGGGTCGCGCCGTCCATGATCGAGGCGTCGAGTTCGTTGCGTCCCTCATGGGTTAAGACGGCGCCTTTGCCGGCGTTGAAGTACGGGGAATCCTCCAGCACCACCACGCTCGCAGAGACCGCATCGAGCGCGCTCCCGCCCGCGCTCAATATCGCCTGGCCGGCCTTCAGCGACTCTTCCAGGGCCGCGCGCACGTCGCGCTCCCTGGCCGCGGTCATCTCCGCGCGCGGCATCGCGCCCGCGCCACCATGGATCACCAGCGAATAGTCAGCGCTCAAGGACACTCCGGGCTCCAGCAGGCCTGCGGCAGCCAGTGCCGCAGCGAGAAAATGCCGCATGGTCAAGCTCCGTCCGTTTGCAGATCCGGATGATAGTGCGGGGCACCATTACGCCGGACACGCAGGGTCCGGTCATGTCGACCGGGACGGCCAGGGCCAGGACTCCGCGAGCCGATCACACGGGTTGCGGATCGGGAAACTGGATCACGGCACGCGTACCGCGACCCGGCTCGCTGTCGAGGTGCACGGGCCAGCCGAAGCGTTCGGACAGGCGGCGCACGATGGTGAGCCCGAGGCCGACGCCCTCCCTGTCCACGCGGCCGCCGCGATCGAAAGCCTCCCACGCGCGCGCCAGCTGTTCGGGCGACATGCCTTTGCCAGAATCGATCACGCTCACACGATCGCTGTCGACTACCACGGTGACAACACCTTTTTCCGTATAGAGGCAGGCATTGCGCAACAGGTTGGTCAACATCACCGAAAACACGCGGGACGGCGCGTGCAATGCGAAGCGGGCGTGCTCCAGGACCTCTATTTCGACCTGCTTGCCGGCAACGAGCAATTTTGCGCGTTCCGCCTCCTCGATCACCACGTCGTTGACGATGAAATCCTCGTCCGGCAATCCGACGTCCGACTCGCGGGCAAGGATGAGGAACGACTCGATCAGCGCTTCGATGTCGCGCGCGGCGCCGCGAATGCGTTGCGCCGACTTTTCCACGAATGGGTCGCTGCCCTCGCCGGCAAGCAGCGCATCCGTCGCCAGCTTGATGACCGTCAGCGGCGTGCGCAGCTCGTGGCTCGCGTCGCGCGTGAAATTGTGTTCGCGCTCAATCTGCTTCTCGACGCGCGTACCCAGATTGTGCAGGGCCGCTGCCAGCGCGCGCACTTCTTCGTCTCCCTCCCGTGCGAATCTGCCTGGCGCGACGACCGTCAGGTCGGGATGTCTCGGGTCCCAGTCCTGCACCATGTCGGCCAGGCGGATGATCGGCGACACCATGCGGCGCGAGGACCGGAAGGACAGCCAGGACACGCTGTAGATGACACCCAGCACCACGGTCAACGGCACGAAGCCGAACCAGAGTGCGAGGCGGTCCACCTGCTTCTGGTCGAACACCAGGTAGAGGCGGCCCACATCGATATCCGAAACATAAACCAGATCGTTCGCATCGACGCCCATGTCGATGACGTGGTACCCGGGCTCGAGGTCAAGCAGATGCAGCGGCAGCGACTCCGCGCCTCCTGCTGCCCTGGCCAGGTAACCGCGCATGTTGTACACGTCTGGCACCGGTGCCGCCGGGTCCTCGCGCAGTCTCTGCGCGTAGTACTGCGCCTCTTCCACCAGCGCGCGCTGGATCAGCACGTCGCGAAGCACCAGCCACGCGCCGAGCACGGACAGCAACATGGCGACGCTGATGACGCCAATCTGAAGCAGGAACGTGCTCCGGAGCTTGTGGCGCAGCCCGCCGTCGGTCTTCTGTGGCAGACCGCTTCCGTGCAACAACCGACTGATCGCGGAACTCATGGGTGAACCCGGACTCCACCGACAGGCACATGTGCACGTGTCACGCCACCGGTTCTAGCACCGGATCAGTGATCTTCCCGCGACGATCGCGTTTCCGAATCCAGGTCGGCGAGGCGATACCCCGCACTGTGGATGGTGTGCAGGAGCGGCTGCGGGAACGGCTTGTCGATGACCTTGCGCAGGTTGTACAGGTGGCTGCGCAGGGTGTCGGAATCGGGCAGCATGTCGCCCCATACCTCGCGTTCGATGTCGCGCCGCGAGATCACCCGGGGCGATTCGCGCATCAGTATGGCGAGGAGCTTGAGCCCAATCGGCGAAACCGCGAGCGTCTGTCCCCCGCGGGTCACCTTGAGGGTCGCGGTATCGAGGACCAGATCGCTCACCTTGAGGATCTGCGCGCTCACCTGCTTCCGATCCCGGCGTATGAGCGCTCGGATGCGCGCTTCCAGTTCGCGGATCTCGAACGGTTTCACGAGATAGTCGTCGGCTCCCGCATCGAGTCCGATCAGCTTGTCGTTCAGGGTGTCGCGCGCGGTCAGCATCAACACCGGCGTGGCCTTCTTGGCTTCTTCGCGCAAGCGGCGACAGACCGCCAGGCCATCCATGCCGGGAAGCATCAGATCGAGCACGATGACGTCGTAACTGTTGGTGCTGGCGAGCCGGTAGCCGGTGGTTCCATCCGTCGCGTAGTCGAGCGAATAGCCGCGGCGTTCGAGACTCTCCCCGACCATCTCGGCGATCTGTCGATTGTCCTCCACCAGCAGGATCAGCCCGGAGCTCTCTTCCCTGGACATGTTGAAACCCTCTGTTCTTCACATTTGTGAAATGTGCGGGAGCCGCTACTCCGCGTCAAGACCGCGCACATGGCAGCTCGCCCTGCCATTCAGTTGTCAGGCCCCAAGCGTCCCGATCCTTGAATCGTTCGTCTCGGCCAGGCGGCCGGTGCCTCAGCCTCCGCAGCCGCAGCCCAACGGGCCTGAATGCAATTTCCCGATTCGCCCGCCAGGTACCTTGCAGGCATCCGTACCTGTCATCCGCGAAAGTCTTCACGTACGCGCCCATCGCGCCGCGTCGAAGAGGGCACGTCCGCCGCTCGCTTGTAGCGGTTCCACGTGAAGACGGCGGAATATTCCAAACGCCTTGCCGGCAAGACCGTCGGTGCCAGGTTCCCTTGGAAGGCCCGCAGGTCGGGCCGGTCGTCCAAAAAAAGAAAGCCCGGCAATGCCGGGCTTTCCGTTGAAACGCTGTACGACTGCGGTTACTTCTGGACCGGCAACTCGGTACGACGGTTGCGGGCGCGACCCTCGGCCGTATCGTTGGTGTCGATCGGACGCGACTCGCCGTAGCCGTTCGGACCCACCAGGCGGCCGGCATCGATGCCGTTCGCCGTCAGATAGTCGTAGACCACCCTGGAACGACGCTCGGACAGGCTCTGGTTGTACTCGTCGGTGCCGATCGCGTCGGTGTGACCATCGACCGCCACGCGGAGCTGCGGATAGCGCGTGAGCACGTCCACTGCCTGCTGCAGGATCTCGGCGGAACCTTCGACCAGACCGGCGTCGCCGATCGTGCCGTCGAATCCACGCTTCGGGTAGTCGAACTTGAAGTTGACGCCACGCAGGTCGATGACGACATCCTGGGCGCAACCATCCGGTCCGACGACCTGACCCGCGGTGCTGTCGGGGCACTTGTCGTCGCAATTGTTGACGCCATCGCGATCATCGTCGAGGGTCGAACAATCGGCCGGCGGCGGAGCCATCGGCGGATCTTCGACGATCATTGCCTCATCTGCGCCGCCGAGCGCGACCGTCAGGCCAAGGGTGACCAGTGCGTCGCCGAAATCGTCTTCGCCATTGATGAACTCGAGCGAATCGTCGTCGGTGTCATAGCGGTAAGCGACTTCGCCGCGGAACGAGACCCGGTCGGTGATCGCCTTGGAGATGCCGACGCCCGCCTGCACGAACGGATCGTAATCGCTGTCCGAGCCTGCGCGGTCGTGGTACGAAATACCACCGCCCGCCATCACGTAGGGGCGCCACGCTTCCCAGGATCCGAAGTGGTGCCGCAGGGCGACGCCGACCACGGTATTGGCAAACTGGCCGCTGGACGGAACGCCCTGACCATCAGGACGATTGTCGCGGGTGGTGCGGTCGACAAACACGTCGATCGCGGAGTTCGGATTGATGAATCTGCCGATGCCCACGCCGAGCAGGAACGAGCTGCGATCGGTCAGCCGATCTTCGTCGTTGAATGAAACGCCGAGATAGGGCGCGAAGTAGTAACGGTCATCGTAATCCTGCGCCTGCACGCTCGCCGCTCCGAGGCCGAGGGCGATCAGGACACACAAGCTCTTGCGATTCATCGGGTTCTCCTTAGCTGAATCTTTAGTAGGGGAGCTGCGCGAACCGGAGAATCGATCCGACGTCGCGACGGTGCGCAGTATAGCTTTTTTTTAACGAAAGTCTGCCAGTCGTTCACCCTACGTTAGCATAAATTTAACGAGGGGTATCGGCATCCGTTCATGCGGCGAAAAGCCCCATCCAGGCCGCGAGGGGGGTGGCGTCCAGTGCCTGCGGGTCCCTGGAAAGTGCCAGGATCTCGTCCACCTGGCGCGTTGGCAGCTGTTCCCGGATCGCCGCTTCGAACTTCCGGAGGAGCACCGGAATCCCTTCTGCCCGACGCTTCCGATGTCCGATCGGGTAGTCGATCGACACCTTCGGGGTCGAGCTGCCATCGCGGAAGTAAACCTGAACGGAATTGCCGATGTAGCGCTTCTCCGGATCGAAATAGTCCCGGGTGAAGTCCGGGTTCTCCCGCACCTGCATGCGCCCGCGCAAGGCGTCGACCCGCGGATCGGCCGCCACCTGGTCGCTGTAGTCCTCCGCCGTCAGGCGACCGGACAACAGGGGAATCGCGACCATGTACTGGAGGCAGTGATCGCGGTCGGCGTAATTGGCGAGGGGCCCGGTCTTGTCGATGATCCGGGCGCCGGCCTCCTGGGTCTCGATCTCGATGCGCTCGATCTCATCGATCCTGCCTTGAACTTGCGGGTGCAGCTCGAGCGCGCACTCGACCGCGGTCTGGGCGTGGAACTCGGCCGGGAAGCTGATCTTGAACAGCACGTTTTCCATCACGTAGCTGCCGAAGCCCTGTGTGAACGCGAACGGCATCCCGCGGAACAGCACATCGTAAAAACCCCACTTCGGCGCCGACAGTGCCGACGGGTAGCCCATCTCCCCGGTCATGGCGATCAGCGCGTGGCGCACGCCGCGGCTGGTTGCATCGCCGGCCGCCCAGCTCTTGCGGGAGCCGGTAT
>JBGTIG010000069.1:0-5274 GCA_041745755.1 Lysobacterales bacterium | reverse complement strand
GGCCTCGAGGCGGGCAGCTTCGCGGGCTACGTGCTGGGCGTCGGCAACGAGTACGTGCTGCTGTGGGTAGTCGGGGACTTCCTGGGGTTCGACGGGATCTTCGCGCTCCGCCATCGCGACGTGACGGAGATCGAGGCGCCGGACAAGAATGCCGGCTTCATCGAGAAGGCGATGGCGCTCAAGGGCGTCGCGCGCGGCAGCGTGGAGCTTCCGCCCGGCGTTCTGGACAGCGCGACGGAACTCCTGCAGTGGATGTCGACGCAGTCGAACGTGCTGTCCGTGCATGTCGACTCGGAGGAGGAACACGAGGTCTGCTACGTCGGCCGTTTCGTGGGTTTCGATGCCGACGGCTTCCAGCTCCAGGAAGTCACGCCGGACGCCGAGTGGATGCACGAACTCTCAATGTTCGGGTTGGAGGAAATCTCCGCCATCTCTTTCGATGGGCCGTACAACGAGGCGCTGCGCGATATCGCGGGCGTGCCGCCGGATGACCTCAGGCCCCCGCGCAATCTCAAGCTGACCTGATCGCGCCCCTGTCCACTCTTCCCATTCTCGCCGTTCGTCAGGCCCCGGACACTCTGCCTTGCGAGCGGGAGGGAAGCATGCGCCTCTCCGACTCCTGCCGCGGGCAATCCCCATGAGTGCGCGCGTCAACGCGACGGAAATCGTTCTGCATCGCGCCTCCCGCGTGCTCGAAGTCGCGTTCGATTCCGGAGAGCGCTACCGGCTGCCCTTCGAATATCTTCGCGTGGAATCACCGAGCGCCGAAGTCCAGGGTCACGGGCCGAGCCAGAAGGTGCTGGTGCCGGGCAAGCGCGACGTGGACGTCACGGCGATCGAACCTGTTGGGCACTACGCCGTGGCGCTTGTCTTCAGCGACGGGCACAACACCGGCATTTACTCGTGGGAGTGGCTGGCGGCCATGGGCCGCGAGCAGGAACAGCGCTGGGGGAGCTATCTCGCCGCGCTCGATGAGGCAGGGCTCGACCGGCAGTAGGTGCCAAACGGGCGAGTCTTCGGTCGCGACCGGCGTCGCTCCTACAGGGGCGATTTACCTCGACCTCTGGGCCTTGCCGGAACTGCGGGGGTCGCGACTGGGGTCGCTCCTACAGGGGCGGGATTTGCCTCGACCTTTGGGTCTCGCCGGAACTGCGGGGGTTCGCGACCGGGGTCGCTCCTACAGGGCGGGATTTGCCTCGACTTCGGGTCTTGCCGGAACTGTGGGAGCGACACCAGTCGCGACAGGTGCTGCGATCCTGCTCACTGCATGATCAGGCGATAATCGGGACATGAGCGAACTGGACAAGCCAACAACATCCGACAACACCACGCATTTCGGATTCCGCGACGTGCCGTTGGCGGAGAAGGCCAAACTCGTCGGCGAGGTGTTCACGTCGGTGGCGTCGAAGTACGACGTCATGAACGATCTCATGTCCATGGGCGTGCACCGCCTGTGGAAACGCCACTTCGTCGCCACCAGCAATGTGCACGCCGGCGATCGCGTGCTCGATCTCGCGGGCGGCACGGGGGATGTCGCCGCTTTGCTCTCCGCGCGGGTCGGCGAACGCGGCAGCGTGGTCGTTGGCGACATCAACGCATCGATGTTGACCGTTGGCCGCGGGCGCCTACTCGATCGTGGCCTGGTACGCGGCATCGACTACGCGCAACTCGATGCCGAGAGCCTGCCCTTCGGCGATGGCGTCTTCAATGCGGTGACCATCGCGTTCGGGCTCCGCAACGTCACCGATCAGCCCGCCGCACTGCGCGAGATGAAACGCGTGCTCGCGCCCGGCGGACGCGCTTTGATCCTGGAGTTCTCGCAAGTGACGGAGCCGCTGCTCAAGCGCGCCTACGACCTCTACTCGTTCCAGGTGCTGCCGCGCATCGGGGAGGTGGTGGCGAAGGACGCGGACAGCTATCGCTATCTCGCGGAGTCGATCCGCAGGCACCCTGACCAGGCAACTCTCGACTCGATGATGATCGACGCGGGATTCCTGCGCGTGTCGCACCGGAACCTCGCGGGCGGCATCGTCGCCATCCACTCCGGCTATGCGGTCTGACACGACTCCGCTCGCCGTGCAGGGTTCGACCCTTCGCCAGGCTCAAGGCTCACCACGAACGCAAGCCTGGCGACAATCTTGCGCGGCACCTCCCGATTCCGTTCGTGGTGAGCTGGTCGAACCATGGACGGAATCCGCCTCGTCGATACGGACTCGCGGGGCTCGGCTAGACTGCGGTCCAGTCGAAATCGGAAACCTGCCATGCGTCTGATCCACCCAGCCCTGTGCGTGTGCGTCGTACTGCTCGCCGCGTGCTCGAAGCCCGCCGAAGTCGCATCCCCAGCCATACCCGCGACGCCCGTAAAGGCGGAGGTCGCCACGACCCCCGATCCGCAGAGCTACGCCAATTACGACGACGTTCGCGTCACGGATGCTGCGCTCACGCTCGACGTTTCGTTCGAACGCAAGCAACTTGCGGGCACTGTCGAGCTCGCGCTCGAGTGGCTGGACAGCAACGCCAACACCCTCGTGCTCGATACCCGCGATCTCGACATCGCCAGGGTCGAGCGCGAGGCCGTGAGCGGGTGGATCGAAGCGGAGTACGACGTGGCGGCCCGCGACCCGAAGTTCGGTTCGAAGCTGACCATCGCGCTTCCCGAACGCGCGAAGCGCGTGCGCATCACCTACAACTCGCGTCCCGAAGCGACCGGCCTGCAGTGGCTCGATCCCGCGCAGACGCTGGGCAAGTCGCAGCCTTTCATGTTCTCGCAGTCGCAGGCGATCCATGCGCGCTCGTGGGTGCCGATCCAGGACACGCCCGCGGTGCGTTTCACGTATTCGGCAAATGTCACTGCGCCTGAAGGACTGCGCGTGGTGATGAGCGCCGACAACGACGCGACGGCGACGGGCGAAGGCGGTTACAGCTTCCGCATGCCGCAAGCGATCCCGTCGTATCTGCTGGCCATCGCGGTCGGGGAACTTGAATTCCGCCCGCTCGGCGCGCGCTCGGGCGTGTACGCGGAGAAAGGCCGGATCGAGGCCGCCGCCAACGAATTCACCGACACCGAGGCGATGATCGACGCGACCGAGAAACTCTTCGGCGACTATCGCTGGGGTCGGTACGACCTGCTGGTGCTGCCGCCGTCGTTTCCCTACGGCGGCATGGAAAATCCGCGGCTCACCTTCGCCACGCCGACCATCATCGCCGGCGACAGGAGCCTCATGTCACTGGTCGCGCATGAGCTCGCGCACTCCTGGTCCGGCAATCTCGTGACCAACGCGGGCTGGCGTGATTTCTGGCTCAACGAGGGTTTCACCACCTACGTCGAGAACCGCATCGTCGAGGAAGTCTACGGCGAGGAGTTCGCGCGCATGGAGCAGGTGCTGTCGCAAGATGGCCTGATCGAGGAGATGAAGGCGATCGCGACGCCGGACCAGCGTCTCGTGGTCGACGTCGTCGGGCGCGATCCCGACGAGACGTTTTCCGGCGTGCCGTACCACAAGGGCGCCTGGCTGCTGCTGACGCTGGAGCAGCGTTTCGGTCGCGAGGTCTTCGATCCCTTCCTGCGCGGCTGGTTCGACCGCAACGCGTTCGAGAGCGTGACGACGGAAGACTTCTTGGCGTACCTTCGATCGGATCTGCTCGCGAAGCATCCCGGCAAATTCGAGGAAGCCGAACTCGACGCGTGGCTCAACCAGCCCGGCATTCCCGCGACTGCGGTCAAGTCGACCTCCGCAAAGCTCGCCGCGGTCGATGCGGCGCGCGCCGAGTTCCTGGCAGGCACACGCACGGCGGCAAAGTTGCCAGGCAAGTCGTGGTCGACCCAGGAGTGGCTGCACTTTCTGGGCGGATTGCCGGACGCCACGACCAGCGACCAGCTCGCAGCGCTGGATTCCGCTTTCGATCTCACCGGCACCCGCAACGCCGAGATTGCTTTCGCGTGGTTCAAGCGCGGCATCGCGGCGAACTACGAAGCGATCCGTGACCCACTGCAGGCGCACCTGGTCGCCATCGGCCGTCGCAAGCTCGTGGTGCCGCTGTACGAGGAGATGGCGAAGTCGCCGGAAGGCAAGGCCGAGGCGATCCGCATCTTCAGACTCGCGGCGCCCGGCTATCACCCGCTCACCCGAACCACCGTCGCCACCAAGCTCGGCGTGGATCCCTAGGCCCGTAGCTGCCGAGCTCCGCTCGGCAGGACAAGTTACCGCTCCTGGTTCGGGGGAGAAATCCAGCGGAACACGGTTCCCCCGGAGTGTAGGGATGCGGAAACCGGCCTTCTGCCCTCAAGCTCAGGGTTGGCAGCAGGGGACGTAGTGGTTCCGGGTGCACCTTTGGTGCTAAAGTAAGGAATCCTTGCAATCGGACGATGGCGTGCTGGCGAAACTCACAGCCAAGAACCAGCTGACGCTGCCCAAGGCGGCGACGGCAGCCGTGCCGTCCAGCGACTACTTCGAAGTGGAGACGCGTGGCGGGCAGATCATCCTGACGCCGGTTCGGCTGCAGCGTGCGGATGCGGTGCGGTCCAAACTCGCGCAGCTGGGGATCACTGAAGCGGACGTCGCCGACGCGATTGCCTGGGCCAGGTCGGCTCCGAAATCACCGCGCAGCGTCGCGCGACCAGCGCGGACGACAACAGAAGGCCACACGGCGGTCGCGGCTCCGCGCCGTCGCGCATCCCGGAAGTGAAGCGCGCGGTGCCGCAGGTCGTACTCGACACGAACGTCGTGGTGTCGGCTCTGATCTTCGGTCGCATCCCGATGCAGTCATTGCGCCTGGGATGGCAATCCACGCTTTTCGCTCCGCTCTTGAGCGCGGCGACGGCAGCCGAACTGGTGCGCGTCCTGGCGTACCCGAAGTTCCGATTGACCGCCGAGGATCGCGAACAACTGCTCGCGGATTACCTGCCGTACTGCACCATCGTCGATGATGCCGGGGCAACGCGGCTTCCCCACTGGCGCGATTCGCTTGATGTTCCCTTCCTGCGCCTCGCGATTGCCGGCCGCGCGCGTTACCTGGTTTCGGGCGATCGCGATCTGCTCGCCATGCCGGATTCGCTCCGTTTTCGCATCCTGACACCGGCCGAATTTGCCTCGACGCTCCGCCTTCCCGTATGAGTCCAATCAGCTTCGGCAGGCACGGTCCGCGCATCTATCCGGCTTGAAGCAACATCGTTGCCGCGGGTTGTTGGCGAAACGCGGAGCGACTCGAACTGCTGCGGCGCCGAGCGTCGGGTTGCTGGCTCCACTCGATCGACGGGCGCACTGGTGAGTGCTA